>CAZPQB010000117.1:0-3917 GCA_964588605.1 uncultured Dehalococcoidaceae bacterium
AGGTATGGAGCATCGAGGCGATACCGTCAGGGAGCAGATTTACCATATTCGAGGAGTTTGAGATGCCCTGGGGCGTTATAGGAAAGATAATGGAGGCCCTGTTTGTGGGCAAGGGGATAGGCAGCAGCCTGGAAAAAATCCTTGCCAATCTGAAGAGACTGGCCGAGGCTTAGAGGGTTTTTGCCGAAGTAGATAACTTTAAATTGACATAGTGGCATATATATGCTATGATATATATAAAGAGCGATTGCGGGAGTGCGACATGAAAAGAACGATGATTTACCTGCCCGAAGAGACCCACCAGGGGCTGAGGAAACTCGCCTTTGAGGCCAACACCTCGATTGCCGAGCTTATCAGAAAGGCGGTCGATGCCGTCTACGGGGAGGATATCGAGGATATCCGGGTGATGGAGGAGGAGATTGCTCACTACAAGGCTCATCCAGAGTCGGCTATCAGCTTAGATGAACTGCGCCGCAGGAAAAAAGTGAATGTATGAAGTTGAGCTGACCAGGAGAGCTCATCACGAGTTCAATAAGCTCTCTTTAGCCGACCAGGAACGAATAGAAGCGGCACTAGACCGACTGAGCGCTAATCCAAGACCCAGGGGTATTAGAAAAATACACGGGAATATATACCGAGTTAGAATCGGGAACTGGCGTATCATCTACGCTGTTTTTGATAAAGACAGGCTGGTTCTGGTGGGCAGAATCGTCCGGCGCTCGGAGGATACCTACGACAGAGTAAAAGACATTTTCTGATTTGGGGGGGAGGGTGGAGTTTGAGGTAATGCAAGGGTGGTGGAATGTTTTATTCAGTGGGAAATCCGGAATATTTGAAGGTCATAGCATCATACTAAATGATTACAATGGACAAAGAAACATATTCGCCGCTATATTTAAATAGCCATGCCCTTGTGGTAGGGATTAACAATTATCAACATGCTTCGCCATTGGATTATGCAATAAATGACGCAGAAGCGACGGCCAAACTGCTTATTGATGAGTTTGATTTTAAAAAAGATAATATTACCCTACTTATCGATGCGGAAGCTACCAGAGCTCTTATCATCGATTCATTCCTCTCATATGCGAGTAAGGTTGATGTTAATGATAGAATAATCTTTTTCTTTGCAGGACACGGACATACCATTCTTGGTCGACGAGGTGAAGTAGGTTTTTTAGTTCCTTATGATGGAAAATCGCATAACCTATCGACTCTAATTAGATGGGATGAACTAACAAGGAATGCAGAGCTAATACCTGCAAAGCATATGTTATTTGTAATGGACGCATGTTATGGTGGGCTTATCTTAGCACGTTCGCTAGCTCCTGGTAGTATGAGATTCCTTAAGGATATGCTATTGCGCTATACAAGACAAGTGCTTACGGCAGGTAAGGCAGATGAGGTTGTAGCAGATTCTGGAGGGCCAATATCCGGCCACTCCATTTTTACTGGACATTTTATTGAGGCTCTCAAAGGTAAAGCAGCAAGTGAAGAAGGAGTTATTACTGCAAACGGTGTTATGGCATATGTATATGAAAAAGTAGCTAAAGACCAAAACTCTCATCAGACTCCACATTACGGTTTCGTTGATGGTGACGGCGATTTAATTCTCAGAGCAACAATCCTTGACGAACCTACAAAGGAGGAAAAGAAGGACGAAGATATCCTTATATCTATTCCGTCTACTATGCCTATGACGAATTTAGAGCAATCTAGTAGTCTAGTTGACTTAACCAAAGAGTATCTTTCAGATACTCGTTATACCATTAAACTAGATGATCTTGTTAAACAAGAAATCAGAAAGGTTTTACTCTTAACGGCTGACGACAATTTCCCAATAGGGGGCACCGATGGGTCTCTTGAAGAATTCACACACCGCCTTAAAGAATATGAACGTATAGTCGATGATTTACTACGTGTCTCATGTTGCATAGCCTACTGGGGAAAGCCTGAACATTTGCCTACACTTAGGAATTCGCTAGCACGACTAACAGACCGATTGGAGCCTAAGGGTGGCCTTATTGTATGGACAGCGCTACGTTGGTACCCTATTATGCTTCTACTCTATAGTACGGGAATATCGGCTATAGCATCTGATAAATATGATAATTTAGCAGCCATATTATTAGCAAAGGTTGGTTCTTCACGATTATTAAAAGCTACAACGACTTTAACACAGGCAATCGGTGAACCAATCGTAGAAATTGAGAGGACTGAGCCTTTCAAACAACTACCTGGACATGAGCGTCAATATGTACCACGGAGTGAATATTTATTTAAGCTACTTCAACCAATGTTAGATGACATTTTGTTCCTAGGACGAGATTACGAGCAGAAATTCGACCAATTCGAAGTTTTATTAGCTTTAGTTAACGCTGATTTAGACCAACAAGAATCGTCAGGAACTCATATATGGGGTCCTGTTGGAAGATTTGGTTGGAAATATAAAGACGAAGATATCAATCCGCTAAAAGAAATAATCGCCGATGCAAAAAGAAAGAAAGAATCATGGGGCCCGCTTGTGGCAGGACTGTTTGGCGGAGATTACGCTCGCTTTGAAAAGATTAGTAGTGAGTATGTAAAAATTATTGCAGGTTTAAATTGGTGGTAATATAATATTACTCTATTTCCTCATTAATGCCTATTCATGAATGAATTTCACGAATTGATATATGGGGGAGGGGAGAAGGGCTAAGTTATAACGGGCTAAGCCGCAGGTGATACGAGGGCGGCCCCAGCCTACGCTAACCTGCTCGTCGCTCCTCCTGAGCTTTGGCAGGCGAGGGCTACGGCGGGCAAGAGGGGTGGGTATAGCGATGTCATCAAGTCGTATGCTGTTCTGTCCCAGACTCTTCGATAGACCGCATGTCTGCCAGCGCCTTCATTACCGCCATGCTTTCGATAAGCCAGTCTAAAAATCACTGGTCGGTGAATCCACGCTCTCTGAGCCTCGACCAGTCGTGGTTTTTTAATTCGCTTGGCCTCTTTCCTCGTCCTCCAGCCCATCTTCAGCAGGCCGATAAGCCCCAACTCTCTCCTAAACTCCCGCATCATCACCTTGCTTCCCCGTTTCACAAACTCGGGGGCAGTCATGATTTCCACGAATCCCTTTCCGTAGTTCGCAAGCTCTTCTATCTTCATCTTTCACCTCCTCCTTTCCATAGAGCCACCCTTACCGTGGATTATGACAATAATGAGGTTTTTCAGGCTGAGTCTAGTCCTCTCCCGAAGTATTATCAACATCCTGTGAACAGGTAATTTCAGGTGAACATCTCGCTATTTTGTGCAGCCCCAGTCAACAAAATGCAAAGATGTTAAGTATTGTTAAGATAAGTTAAGATAAGTGAGGTTGACAATTCATTTATGGGGTAGTACTATAGTCCTGTCATAGCTCAATTATGAAGTAATATAATCATATTACTTTTAACCTGCTTTCAGGGTAGTGAGAAGGTCTGGTGATAGTGACATCGAAATTTCGCCAAATGGCAATATAAAAAACCGTAATGCTTTGTGCATACTCGCTATTTGGTGCTTATATTAAGGGCAGGTTCTAAAAAATAAGCATACAAAGCAAATAGAGTCCCACATAAGCATTAATCACCTGGCAAAGGGGGGAGAGATGAGAAGTAAACTATTATACCTGACTGTAATTTTAGCTATGCTGGTTGGTGCCATTCCGGCAGCAATTCCAGCAGCCGCTTCCGACGGGGAAGTGGCCACTCCTCCACTCTATGGCATGTCAGCAAGCACACCTCATGCGGCTGGTGCAACGGCGCCGGTGCTCGACGGCCATCCGGGCTATACGTCTGCCGAGATGAAGGCATACCTTGAAGTTGCCCTTGCCTTCGGTGAGACCGTATCCGGCAACATCAGTGCTCCTGCCGAAATGGACACATTTACCTTTTCTGCCAGCA
>CAZPQB010000117.1:4017-8196 GCA_964588605.1 uncultured Dehalococcoidaceae bacterium
GGGACTATAACATCTTCCTGCAAAGAATCAATAATCCGGGGAATGCGACACCCATAGGTTTCGGCGAGACCATCTCCGGCAACATCAGTGCTCCTGCCGAAATGGACACATTTACCTTTTCTGCCAGCACCGGAGATACCGTTCTCATCAGGATGATAGAGACCTCCGGTTTGCTATATCCGAGTATAGAACTATATGCACCTGACGGCTCTTATCTGGATGGAGACTCTTGGTCTCCTGCCGAAATAATCTCTGGTCCCCTGCCGGTGGATGGCGAGTACAAGATTCTGGCTTATGACTATTGGGGAAGCGGCACCGGGGACTATAACATCTTCCTGCAAAGAATCAATAATCCGGGGAATGCGACACCCATCGGTTTCGGCGAGACCATATCCGGCAACATAAGTGCTCCTGCCGAAATGGACACCTATACGTTTTCTGCCAGCACCGGCTACGTCGTTCTCATCAGGACGATAGAGACTTCCGGTTTTCTGTATCCGAGTATAACACTATATGCACCTGACGGCTCTTATCTGGATGGAGACTCTGGGTCACCTGCCGAAATAATCTCTGATCCCCTGCCGATGGATGGCGAGTACAAGATTCTGGCTTGTGACTATTGGGGAAGCGGCACCGGGGATTATAACATCTTCCTGCAGTTACTGGGAATCTCCGGCGGCTCTATCTCCGGGTACGTTTTTGAAGAAAACGGGACAACTCCTATTGAGGACGCCACGGTAAGCGTCTGGATTATGGAGCAAGCCGAATGGGTACTGTGGGAGCCATACGCCGAGACGACCACCGGCGCTGACGGCAGCTACAACATTACCGACCTTCCTGCTGGGGAATATATAGTGGCGGCCGTGGCCGACGGTCACGAACGCCTCTTATACCCGGGTGTCCATCTCTGGCAGGGACCCGAAGCGGTGCCGGTCAACGAGGGTCAGGATACTGAAGTTAACTTCGCGCTCCACCCCGGCGGCACCATATCGGGGACGGTGAAGAATTACAACGGCTCAGCCACTCTGCCCGATGTGAGTGTGGTTGTCACCATTCCCAATATGCAGGGAGCGGTCGCCTGGGTAACCGTCACCGATGAGAATGGAGAATATACCCTGGATGGCCTGCCCTATAGAGGTTACGTTGTGGCGTCGCCGGCCCCTGTTAGTTGGAGTGCCAGTGGCGATAATGGCTATGTCCCCGAGTTCTGGGAGGAAAACAGGATCGGCGATGCCCCTGACATTGTCCCTATAACCGGTAGCAACCCCGACCGCACTGGCATTAACTTCACTCTGGAGGAGGGCGGTATCGTCTCCGGGCACGTTATTGCCACGGAGGGCAACGCCCCAGTTGCCGGGGCTATAGTGCGGACATTCGACTACTATTCTTTATCCGGTTCCTGGATTTACCTGGGTGTCGGCATCACCGATGAAAACGGCTACTATGAGACCTGCCCTGTCCCCGCCGGGGACTACGGCGTCCGTGCCATGGCTGGCGGCTATGCCAGCGAGTGGTATGACGGTGTCTATCACCAGAGATATGCTGACCCCGTCGACGTTGATGTATCCGATAATATCACCGTTAACTTCAGCCTGGAGCCGGGCGGCTCCATATCCGGGACGATAAGAGATGCCGAAAGCTCCGCTGCTCTGGCTAATGTCAGCGTGGAGTGCCGGCGCATTATCGACGGCCCCGACGAATGGTTTGGCGCCACCTCCAACACCAGCGGCGGCTACACCATCGGCGGCCTGCGTTACGGAGAATACGAAGTGCGCTCGCCGGGCGGCGGCCGGTGGGGGGCCGGTGACGATGGCTACCTTCAGGAATGCTACGACGAAGGGACTCTTACCTATGTTAACATTGACGACGATGAGTCGCCTTCGGATATTGACTTTACACTAGAGCAGGGCGGTTCCATATCCGGGCATGTCCAGGACAGTGACAGTAACCCCATTGAAGGCATGCATGTTTATGCCGACGACTATGTGACCGGCCAGTGGAAGGGGGGCGCTAATACCGATGCCTCCGGGAACTACACCCTGGCCGGCTTGCCTGACGGCAGCTACCGTGTCAGGACCTGCGCCAGTTGCGTCGGGATGAGCTACATTGACGAGTGGTATAACGATACCTATTTCTGGGAGAACGCCGAGGAGATAGTCATATCGGCCTCCGCTAATATTAGCGGCAAAGACTTCACTCTGGAGCTCGGCTACACCATATCCGGGCATGTCGATGCCACGGAAGGCGGCGCCCCCATTCAGGATGCCCAGGTAGAGATAATAAACCATGCCTCCGTATCCGGTCACTGGATAAATTACAGTGGAGTCCGCACCGATGGAAACGGCGATTACACGACATCCGGACTTCCCGCTGGTTCTTATGCAGTTTTAGTAACCGCTGCCGGCTATACCAATGAGTGGTATAACGGTCAATATGACCGGGAGTATGCCGCTGCCGTCACGGTACCCGGTGACCAGGTGAACATTGACTTTCATATGGAGCCAGGCGGCTCTATATCCGGGCATGTCCAGGACAGCGACAGTAACCCCATTTACAACCTTCATGTCTACGCCAGCGATAATGAGACCGGCCATTGGATGGCGGGGGCAAATACCGATGCCTCCGGGAACTACACAATATCCGGCTTACCTGAAGGCGGCTACATCGTCAGGGCCTGCGCCTCCTGCGACGGCTTTAACTATATTGATGAGTATTATGATAATGCTTATACCTGGGAGGAAGCTGATTCGGTACCGGTGACACCGCCCGGCGACACCGGAGGTACTGACTTCACCCTGGATACGGGTGGCACCATATCAGGCACTATCTGGAATTATAACGGCTCAGCTACTCTGGCCAACGTAAGCGTGGAGTGTCGGCGCACTACCGACGGCCCTAATGACTGGCACTGCGCCACCGCCGACAGTAACGGCAACTACACCATACAGGGCCTGCCTTTTGGAGAATACGAAGTGCGCGCGCCGGGCGGCGACCGGTGGGGGGCCGGTGACGATAACTACATTCAGGAATACTACGACAACGGGACGGTTACATATATTAACATTTTAGACGCCACCCCCCATGTGGGTATTGACTTCACCCTGGAGCAGGGCGGTTCCATATCCGGGCATGTCGAAGACAGCCTCAGTAACCCCATTGTCAACCTGCATGTCTTTGCTGTCGATAATGTCACCGGCGAATGGATGGGAGGTACGAATACTGATGTCAATGGCGACTATGTTCTGGCCGGCCTGCCCGGAGGCAGCTATAATGTGGGGACCTGTGCTTCCTGCACCGGGTTGAGTTACTGTGACGAGTGGTTTAATAATGTTTACAACCGTGATTATGCTGAGGATGTGCCCGTTACTGTGAATGAGAATACGCCGAATATTAACTTTAGCCTTGACCTGCCTTCCGACCTTGTAATTTCAGAAAAGCACGAGGAATGGGTACAGGAAGGCGTTACCTATAAAGTATACTTCACCGTTAAGAATATTGGCGATGGTACAGCCCCGGCGGGGCACCTTGTATTGTATTCTATAGACTCTGGCCCTGTCGCACCAGAAAAAGTAGCGGTGCCCGTGGAACTGTTACCCAACGAGACATGGGTGGGCAACTTCGCAACCGTGGTAGAACTCAGTGAGGGTACAGACGATATAACAGTATGCGCCGATGCCAACCAGGATATAGACGAGTCCCGCGAGGACAATAACTGCCAGACGAACACCTGGCCTGAGGTTGAACTTGCCGTCGTACGAGACCTGCCCCCTCCGGGATTCGTGCTGCCCCCGAAAGCAGCCGCGGGAACAACCATTGAGGTTGCCATTACCTTCACCGCCCCGGCGGATGAATTTAATGCCGATATTCTACACGATGTAGCCCCGGCGGGCTGGCAGGTAGCAGTAGATGAGAACTGGTGCACACCAACCGCCTTAACGGCAAAGACGCCCGAAATAAATGAGGCTGAATACTCCTGGATGGGGCCCTACAGTGAGGGGGAAAGTTTCACGGCGGTGTATCAGGTTACGATACCTGATGGCATAGAGGGGGTCTATGACTTCCCTGACGGCTGGCTTCACTACTTTATAATGACAGACGAATATCAGGTAGGTGTAACCGGCGAATGGCAGATAGAGATAGTGATCGGCAGTCAAATCTACGGGACAACCTACGAGGTGA
>CAZPQB010000118.1:0-8078 GCA_964588605.1 uncultured Dehalococcoidaceae bacterium
GGTCTTTATAAGCATTGGTATCACAAAGACGTTGCAGGTGAGCATTATCCTCGACCAGGAAGATGAGATTACAGATTATATCCCACTCCGGTGCAAAAAATGAGATAGGCATACCGTTGATACCCATCTCGAGGTCGCCGGCCTGCATTGCCATTACCGCATCGGCAAACGTATAAAGCTGAGCTGCGGGGTAGTATTCGAATTTCACCTTACCACCGGTTGCTTCCGGAACCGCCGCTTCCATTTCTTTGAGAACCATAGATATAGGTTCCGGCGGGGCAAACTCACTGGCGCATCTCATTATTATGGGCTCTACCGGCATCGGAGTCGGGGTTGGGGTCGGGGTAGGAGCAGGTGTCGGGGTGGGGGTTGGCGTTGGTTCTGGGGCTGGCTCGGCACAGCCGCCAAAAATCAATCCGGTTAACAAAATAACCGCGAGAATAATAAACAAATGCTTTTTCATTTCCCCTCTATACCTCCTTAATAGAACTTAAATAATTCAATTATATATTGTTGTCCATCTACAATTTGCCACCTCCTTTGCCTGATACATTTTAGCATTCTATTTATGTCTTTCATAGTACGGTTACCACTTACTATTTTCATCTACTGTATAGATTCGGTATGTCTCACGGTAAGTATTTTTATATGGATTTGTCCAGATTACAGAAAAGGTAACACTTTAATAAAAAGTGACACAGAATAGCCGAAAAAGATAACCACTTTCTGTAAAAAGGTCCGCCAAATTTCACGCTTGGCACCCACGCTTAAGTGCTCTGTGGTAAAAAAGGAAAGTTTTTATTCCGAGTAACAATCTACTTAATAGTTACATTCCTTATACAACCCATGAGTTAAGACACAGTCCAGACGCCGGGTCATACTCTCTTTTAAAAGCCTCAGGGTAATTCGTTCTCCATGCCTCCATCTCAGCTGAACTGACTTTCTCAACCTCGACAAGATAGCCACTGGTTGCTAAACCGCAGGCATTTTTTGAGGTTGTGTTTGCCGGACTGATAAGGTTGTTGGAGCCTCCGCGGTCTAGGCCGATGGTTATCGGGTCATGTCTCGCCCCGTGGTCCTGAGATACGGCTCCAGGTATGATTCTTTCTGTTACATACGCGCCACCGAGTACGATACCTCGTTCGTTATACATCTTGACTATGTCGCCATTTTCGATGCCTCTTGCTTCAGCATCCACATGATTTATCCACACAGGCTCATACATGTAGCCATCGGCACCCTTGACCTTGCATGTCTTTATCTCTCTCAGCCAGGTCACGTCGTCATGTTCGGCATGCGTTCGCCAGCGTGGATGGTTGGAGACGAGAAGCAAAGGATATGTCCCAGCTCGTTTCGATTGACGGCTTTCCTGGTGTGTCACCCCCTCCGGAATCCAGTGAGGTACTGGAGGTCTTTCCTCATCATCAGGGAAATGTTCAGCCAGCCATTGCCCGTAAAACTCGATCTTGCCAGATTTGGTATGAAGGGGATGTTCTCCAGGATTTTTATAGAACTCTATCATACCCGCCGGGGCTTTTTCCCAGTCGCGAGCCGTTGGGACAACATAGTAACCATTTTTATTGAATTCTTCCCAGCTGACCATGGATGCCACACCCGACTTTTCAAAACCAAATTTTATCCATTCTTCAATCGTTTTGCCTTCCGTAAACTCGTTATACATACCTAGTTTCCTAGCTATTTCACCGACTATCTCGTAATCGCTCTTAGACTCACCGATAGGTTCTATACATTTCCCTTCCGGGAAAATAAGGTCAAAATTCTCGCTATAACCGGTGCTGATATCTTCTTCCTCAAACTTGGTATTGACCGGAAGGATGATGTCTGCGTACAAGCAATCATCCTCTAGCCACGGGTGCTGAGTTAAAATGAATTCTATTTTCGTGCTCCGAAATGCCTCTATCATCTTGTTCCCGGCATTCCAACAGGCTGTAAAACACCCGTCATCATTCCATATCATATGTATTTCAGATGCGCCCTCCACAGGATAATGGTATTTGTTGAACTGGTCTTGAACCGGACCAGTGAAATTCGATGAATACCAGCTAACAGGTGGATTAAGGATTGCCTCGTGGAGTAATGTCTTATAAATATACTGTTTTGGTTTACCCTCAGCATCACCACGAAATGCTGCCCTGACGCTGGGAATTACTACACCTCTAGGCGCGCCACCCCCGGTCACCATGGACGCCTGGTGAACACCTGGTCTGCCAAGTCCCTGCATTGCCAGCAAGAACACTTCAAGTCTGGCAGGTTCATGAGAATAGGGCCCCCGTATGTATGAACCACCGGCATTATGCATGGTTGATGTTGTTTTGGAAGCCCATTCCCTGGCCAGCGCTTTGATTGTTATCGACTTCACACCACACTGGTTCGAAGCCCACCGGGGTGTCTTGGGTAAGCCATCCTTTTTTCCCATAACATAATCCACAAATTTATCAAATCCAAACGTATGTGTGGCCAGATAATCCTTATCATAGGTTCCTTCAGTTATCCAGGTATAGGCTATTGCTAAAAGTAAGGCTGTATCAGTGTTGGGTAGTATTGGTATCCATTTATCCGCGTGGACAGCAGCACCGTAGTTCAAGTCGGGGCATACATAAACCTGCTTTATCCCGAGCTCCTTCCACCAATAACATAATCGACTGGAAGCCTGTCCACTAAATGCCATCGGTGTGGTTTCCGGATCACAACCAATGAATATAACCATTTCACTATTTTCTGAAATGTCCTTGATAACGTTGGTTTGAGGGGCCATCATGCCCACGGATAGGGTATTCGTCCAGGCACAATCCATTCCCCACACGTGTTCAGCGCCCCAATACCATCCTTCCCAGCTATCCGGGTTAAGAAACTGTGCTGTGTAACCTTCCTTAAAAAGCCGAGGTGGGACTCCATGAGTACCGTGCACACATTTTGTCTCTCCATGATTACCCATTTTTAAGAGTATAGCCGATGTCCCATATTTTTCCTGTATCCTTTTGATTTCGCTGGCTATTTTATCGATAGCTTCAGCCCATGAGATTCTTTTGAATTTACTGATGCCCCTATTCTGAGTATTTCTCTCACCATTGGGATTCCAATCGACCCTTTGTAAGGGGTACTTTATCCTGTTCGGCGAATAAATACGTTTTTTATAGCTCAAACCGAAGGGAGATATAGGTTCCTTCATTGTTGGGCGGAACACCTTTCCCCGGGCGTTCATCTGCCATGGGTCGAACTCCTCAGGCTCGTATTTCTCGTCGTAATGAAGTGGCCTGATTCTGACTATTTTCCCATCCTTAACATCAACACAGGCGACATTTGAGCCGTTGCAATGGGCACAGAAACTGAGATTTTTGGTAAAGGTTGTCTCCGGTTGATTTTGTCCTGGTGATATTGCTGTCTCTATATCAATGTGAGTTTTTACATTATCTTTTTCGTCTAGCATCTTATCCCCCAAAGCCAATATTTAGTTAGAGTTTGTAAAAACATCAATCAACAGCTATATATCGTAATGCCGGATATAACCATATACCAATAAATAATCGATAGAACTTGATTATACGCTCTCAAAACGATGAAAACAAGAGTTGGATTCCACCTGAAATAATGCAAGAGTGGCTGAGTTTACCGAATAATGTATCTATCCTGTGTTCATACCCAGTAAGTCTTTTATCCAACGTTCTGCCATAGAAAGAAGTCTAATAGGACACGGAAGATATTTAGATTTTAATATTTTTTATTTTACAGTATATCGATAACAGGTCCGATGAGGCGAGCAACCACGACGCTGCCAGCCGCAGCGATATTGACCAGACCTATATAGCGGCCTTCTTCGTTCTTAGGTGCCAGATCAGTAGCCAAGGCCCAGTTGGCACTGTAAAAAGAGCCGACAGCCATCCCGATAAAACCGCTGCCCAAATAAGTAAACCTAAAAGCAAGCAGTCATTGAAGTGAAAATGACATGAGAAGTATCGCTTCTTTCCGAACGACGATCTTCTCAAGTGCTTACAGGTGATAATTCTGAATGCTGCAGGTCTGAGGTTAATTGGTATTCTTATAACCCAAACCTTATATCTTGATGAGCAGGAAAAGAATCACCTGTAACCTTTGCACTTCTGCTTGATATATACCGGTCTATTCTTTCTTTGTCCTGGCTACGTTGGGCCCGTACTTGGGAGTGAGTGAAACTTCCAGAAATATTATCGGTTTCTTCACATTCTTGATTATTAGCGGGCAGTGAATTAAGCCCGCCGGGATGGACACGACGGCGGCAGTATCAATTATATGTTTTTCCTGTTCTTCGCCCAGGCATATCTCCACTTCTGCTCCCAAGTTACGAATGTCCGTTGGATCGCTACCAAGGAAGCAGATGAGTTCGGCGAACTCATGGGCATGGGGTCTATCAAATTCAATCGGTTTAAAAATGCAGTGATAGCCCATACTGCAATCGACATTCAGTTCTCCCTCATGTGCCATAATTGAGTATCCCGTAAAACCACTTTCCGTCTTCTTAACAACATCCTTCAGTATATGTTTCCCGTATTTTGTTTCAGCCATTTCCATAACCACCGTTTCTAAATAGAATAATTACCACTGCAGGTTAAAAGAACAATAACACGGATAGAATATTTCGTCAACCGCTGCATAAGTGTGAAAAACATATGGAAGAATTGGATATTCGAACCGCTGCTAAGATCTTGCGAGCCCCTTTTCACATTGGCACTGGCTAGGTCGTCAAGTGCTTGAGCTAATGCTCTTACTAATTTGTAGTGAAAATCCAGCAAATTCTTGCCGGTAACAACTTTTTAATTCACTTAAGCGGTATTATCGAACGATTAGTGTACCACAAGGCCATCATAAGAGTGAAATTGGGCCTCATCATCATACACATTATCTTGGTTTTAAGAACAATATTGTACATTTCCAAAGCTAAAGTATCCCATATGATATAATTTTTATACTCTTCGTTAAAAACCCCGTTTTAAAAAACACTCTTTTTGCGATACCCTGATAAAAAAATACAAGAGGTTCGTCACTGGGAGTAACGATAAGTGAGTAGTAGTAACTTTATATATTGGATTTAGCTTCAGGTGGTATCCTTTAGTACCACATTGTAAATTGTAGTGGTGAAAAGTTCGTTAGCAAAAACGTTAGCAACTGGAAAAGCTCAATATTTAGCGACTCTTCAGCGTCCGCGGCGAACGTTTTGCATACTGAGAGAGAAAAGCCTTAGCCTCTTCGCGGGATAGCCTTCCCCCAGCCAAGTGGCTCCTGAAATGGTCAAGAAGCGTCTCGGTGTCCCTGAGGCTCTTCTCGTTACGCAGTCTCAGTCTAAGAGCATCGGTGTAAAGTTGGGAAATTTCGTCATTTGTCTTGTCACTTAGTGACAAAATCCGCCTCCCCTCCGGGCCCAGCAACTGTAGAATCAGACTCCTCAAAAGCAACAGTTCTTGAGAACCATTGTTTTTTACCAAGTCAGACTGGTTACCAAGTGTAAATCGTCAGGGAAAATGGGACACAGGGGTAAGGTAGATTATTATCTCAATTGGTAACTGTTATAGAGGGTGTCCAGGGGGTGAGGAAAGTCATCAGCCAGATGCAAGCAGAAGCCTGAATTGCAGGCAATTTAATACCTGTTATGTTTTTTTGAAAATATGAATATATGCTATAATTAGGCAGGATTTACTGGTTATCAGGGATTACTTATATCAGGGGCCAGCGCCGTGCCCGCTTTCTTTAGAGGTGTCTTTATAAAGGGAAGTACAGGTTGTCGGCGAGGCCTTTTATAAGTAAAATGGAGGGCTTGGATGAATAAAGAAATAAACCTGGAAGAATTCGTTCGGACTGCCGACAGAATCAGAGAAAAAGCGAAAGCTGAGAACAGGTTGCTCGATAACCCTTCAGATGAAGAACTCAAAGCGCTTGTGGAAAAACAGCCGGGCGTCAGGAAGACAATTTACGGGAATTACGTGGCCGAAAGTGAGCCTACTTCAAGGGCGCAGGCTTTTACTAAAAACAGTGTTGATACTCCCTTTGACCAGGATGAACTCGACCTTCTGGCCCAGTGTGAAGAGGTTCTGGCTTCTGAGAAATTGGTATCCATTGACCGGATTGTAGGTAATGTCAACAGTGATACTGTTGTCAGGTTAATCATTCCAGAGAGGTTTGCACATCTTGCCTGTGGTGGACAGAACCTGTTCATACCGGTGAAAAAGCCCGTGGAAAAACCGACCTACCAGTTGGTTTTTTTCGGCGATGAAGCCTGGGAAAAGAACAAGTCAAAACCGCTGCCCCAGAAGGATATCACCATACGGCTGGCATTTCTGAAGGATGGCCGCGCCGTCAAGATAACCAGGAATAGCAATTATATCGGTGAATACAAGAAGGGCGTTTTTGCCTGCGAGGACTGGGTAGCCAAGACGAGAAGGGGTGGCCTTTTCCTCCACGCCGGTTGCCGTGAGGACTTCTTGCAGTTAGCTCATGGCGGCTTCCGTCCCATAAGGACCCTGCTGATTGCCCTGAGCGCCAATGGCAAGACCACCACGACCTGTCAGATACTGGCCCGGAAGGGTATGGAGAGGTCGTGGCTGGTACAGGATGACGGCGGCACCCTCATGCCTGACGGCTCCTTTCACGGCTTTGAGGCCGGCGGCGTGTTCGTCAAGACCGAGGGCGTTAATCCGGGAGAGCAGGTAGAGATATTCTACGGCCTGTTGAAGCCGGATACAGTTTGCGAAAACGTCTTTGTTACTGATGACGGCGATTTTGATTTCGAGAATTTTGAAAGGACGTCAAACGGCCGGGCGGTCATTATGAGGAAGGACTTCATGCATACCAGCCCCTACATTGATGTTGATAGAATTGATAATGTGGTCATCATCACCAGGGGGCCGATTATTCCGGCGGTATCAAAATTAACGCTGGAACAGGCGACGGCTCTGATGGTCCTGGGGCAGGCGATGGAGTCCTCGGCGGGTGACCCTACCCAGGCGGGCAAAATAAGGACGGAGTTTTTCTACGACCCCTTTCTCGCCGGTGACCGGGCGGCGCACGCCAACCGGTTTTACGAAATACTTGAAGGACATCCTCATGTCAATTACTATTTGATAAACACGGGTTCGGTAGGCGAAGGCTATCATTTCAAGGACATTAGCGTAGGACATACCCTGAGTGTGCTGGACTCCCTGCTGCGGGGTGGACTTGAGGACTGGATTGACTCTCCCACCGGCTTTAAAGTGCCGGCGTCAATCAGGGCGGTGGACGACATCCTGGTGCACCCGGAAAGACTTTATTCACGGATTGAATTCGAGGAGAAGCAGAAAGAGCTCCACAGGCTCCGCGTTGAAGCTGTGGAAAGTATTGGCAGCCGTTTGAACCCCAGGGTGCAGGCGGTCTTCGACACGATTTAGTATTCAGATATACAGGTAACACTTGATACTTATAGCCACGTGGCGCTGGGATTACAAGAAGCAGCCGCAAAGGGGTTTGATGAAATGATTATAGGTGAGATTGTAAGGAGCTAATTAGGAAAGACCATTAGGTGTGTTATCGGTCAAGATTTCTTTGTTCTCGAAGAGCTGTCCGGCTTTACACTTACCGAATCGCTCCCGATTTTCTTGAACAGGCTTGTGGTCTTGAATCCTTCTAAGACCAAGCGTATGAAGCTTCTTTCCGTGATATCGCCACGCATACGTAAATTTGTAGCAATAGCAAGAACCATGAAGCGATAACTCATTTCCGTCACAGCCAAAGCTGCCAATAGACCGAACTCTTTCCATAATATATATAGGATAATGATAAATAACAGGTAGAATAACATGCAGCAAGCCAAATTCCAGAACCGTTTATACTTTTTCCTAACACTCTTCATACCTTACCTCCTAAACATTTTGTTTATAAAAAGGGCAGCCTCGAATTTCACGATGGAAATGCCCTGAATTAGGTACAAAAAAAGGGCAAATCTACGGAACATCCGTAAATTTACCCTATATCAGGAATATAGCCATTTATTTACATACGTCACCTGCCATGATTATTTTCGGGAATAAAAAAAGGCGGGGAATTAAATTCGCTCG
>CAZPQB010000119.1:0-8064 GCA_964588605.1 uncultured Dehalococcoidaceae bacterium
TTTCGACATATCCGTAGCCCCTCGGTTGGCCGCTGCCGATATACCTGTCGTTCATGATGGTTACGGATATCACTTCGCCGAATTCCGTGAACTCATTGCGCAGTTCATCTTCGGTCATCTCTAGCGATAGGTTGCCCACATAGATATTCATGATATCCCCCTTTTGCCAAATCAGTTACGCTACCCCGATTTATGACGGGTGAACTAGCGCATTAGGCGGCTGTCAGTTGGAATTTAAGTCACTGGTAGCCTAGTATCTTCGCTGTCTGCCACCACCCGATCGGCCACCCCTACCACCACCATAACCACCGCTTCCATAGCCGCCTCTCCGGTTGCCGTAGGAACCGCTACCCCTGTTATCTGAACGAGGACGTGACTCATTAACAACTATGGTTCTATCTTTCAGTGTTTTGCCGTTAAGCCCCGTGATAGCGGCTTCGGCCTCAGACTTTGATGCCATTTCTACAAAGGCGAAGCCCCTGGGCCGCCCGCTAATTCTATCGGCAGGAATAGCCACGGATTCCACTTTGCCAAAAGTACCGAATTCTGCTGAAAGTTCATCTTCGGTAACATCAAAGGCTAGATTGCCCACATAGATTTTCATAATAGACCCCTCCTAGTTTCGACTAATAGCCTTGCCGCCGCTTCCGTTGGGCGTTCTTCTTGGCTTTGATGCGGGCTGCCTCGCTCTTCGGTACAAAATGGCGGTTAGCTTTAACCTCCCGCAAGACGCCACTCATTTGCACCATTCGCTGAAAGCGGCGCAACAGAGATTCCTGTGATTCACCTTGATGTATTGATACTTCCAAAGACAAAACTCAAATTTACCTGAGTCACATCCAGACTAGTTGCCCGACCTGGATGTGACTCATGGCTTAACCTCACTTATCTACTGGTTCGAACTTTACGGTAGCAATCGCTGCAGTAAACGGGCTTATCACCGCGAGGTTGAAACGGGACTTCGGTGCTTTTGCCACATTCGGCGCAGGTCGCCGGGAACATCTGGCGCGGGGCTCCGTAGCTGCTGTTACCGTAGCGCTCTGACTTCCGTGCCTGTCGGCATTCCGGGCAACGCTTCGGCTCATTGGTGTAGCCTTTTGACTGATAGAACTCCTGGTCTTCGGCACTAAAGGTAAACGTGGTGCCGCAATCGGAACACTGGATGGACTTATCCTGAAAACTCATTGGATGACCTCCTCTCTTGATAATTAGTTAGAGTTCGGGTCATCCAATACTTAAGAAGACTCTGTGTAAGTAGCTTCCGAGAAGCTTGTTATAACCTAAACTGGAACTTATTTTAAGTATACCACGAAAGGTATGTTCATGTAAATGTAAATTCATATCATAGCAAGTAACACACTAGTTTAACACTTGGATATTCATAAGCTATTACTCCACAATAATGAATAATGTGAGAGTTGAGTTTACCTAGTTCTGCCTATTATAACCCTTACTTGTAATTTCTGAAGCTAAATGGGGAAGGGGGGACTCGAACCCCCACGCATCGCTGCACCAGATCCTAAATCTGGCCCGTCTGCCAGTTCCGGCACTTCCCCGAGGTGTAAAAATCCCGATTTATTAGTTAGCTCAAGTTGAACGAAAGAAACGACCGTCTCAACGTAATATAGCATTTTACGGGGTTCGCCTCAAGTAGACTATTGACATAGCCACAAACAATATATAAGAATAATTTCTCTAACCTCTTGAAAATACAAGAAATCTCTGATAGTATTGACATACATAGAATATCTAAGTAAATAAAAGCAGGCGAGGTGATTTTCGTGGCGACAAGACGTGATTTATTAAAAAGTAGTTCCAATTCCCTGCTCCTCTGTTTATTGGAGCAGCAACCAATGTACGGTTATCAGATTGTTAAGGAACTCGAGGCGAGAAGCCAGGGCTACTTCAAATTTAAAGAAGGCACCCTTTATCCAGCCCTCCACCGTCTTGAGAAATCGGGCCTGGTCACGGGGAAATGGCAGATGCTACCCAATGGCCGGCAACGGCGTTACTACTATATTACAGACAAAGGCTTCGCCAAACTGGCCACAGAGAGGAGCCAGTGGCAGGACTTCCTCAACGCCGTAAAGTTGATAATCCAACCGGGGGCATCCAGTCCTTAAGGGGTATGGAAAATGACACAGGAATTTACTCATTACCTGGAGAGTATCAAATACACTTCGAAGCTTAGCCCCTCTGATGAAAGAGAAGTCATCAGTGAACTTGAGACACACATTGAAGATAAGCTCCAAGAATTAACCGATTCCGGGCTTTCCGAAGGGGAAGCGATTGATACCTGTTTGGTACAACTGGGCTCACCGACAACAGTGGCCCGGCAAATCTACGAGGCATATAGCCAGGGCAGCTGGAAGCATGTCCTATTAGCCTCAATGCCACACCTGCTTTTCGGTGCATTGTTTGCTCTCAACTGGTGGCACCATATCGGCTGGCTAACAATAGCACTTTCCCTGGTACTCGGTACGACAGTCTACGGTTGGTGGCATGGCAAACCGAACTGGGTTTTTTCCTGGCTGGGTTACTCCCTGCTGCCTGTACTGGCCGTCGGTATCCTCCTGCTTTATCTACCCAAAGGCTGGTCGCTGCTGGCTATACCTGTATATCTCCCACTCGCTTCATGGTGGCTGCTCCACATAATTATTCAAACAGCCAAAAAAGACTGGCTTTTCAGTTCTCTGATGCTACTGCCGATACCGATTATCATCGGCTGGTTTCTGGCTATATCACCGACAGGCCGGTTTACCGAATACAGTATACAGCAAATTTACTCTCTGGCCCCCTGGATTGGGCTGAGCTTTATCACGCTGGCGCTAACCATAGCCACATTCCTCCGCCTGCGACAACGCTATTTGAAAATAGGCCTGTTAGCAGTATCAGGAATTCTGACTCTGACTCTGGTGGTCTATTACACCAACGGCCAACTAAACACGCTTAGCTTTGTGGGGCTGATGATTGTGATGTGGGGCGTTTTCTTAATTCCGGCGCTGTTGGAACGCCGTCTCAGGCACGGTCGGATAATACCATGGAAACGCAGGCACACGGACAGTCCCGGAATTGGACAACATGCATGAAGCACGTTATAAGGGAGAATACTGATGCCGAAGGTGACTATCATAACGGATAGTATCGCCTGTCTCACCCGGGAACTGGTTGACCAGTACGGGATTGAGATTATTCCCATTAATTTTTATGCGGATGGCCGACTCTACAGGGACTGGGTTGATATAACCCCCTCTGAAGCGTATGAGCTGTTCCTGAAAGACCCCGATTCTTTTAAGTCGTCAGCAGCTTCACCGGAGGATTGCCTTCAAAGCTATCACACTGCCAGCCAGAAAGCCGAAACTATCCTCTGCATTACCGTCTCAGCCAAATTAAGCATGATGTATGATGCTGCCCAAAAAGCCAAAGAAATGGCTAAAACCGAACTTCCCACTACCTCAATTGAGGTGATAGACTCATATACGGCAACCCCTTCCGAAGGTATGGTCGCTTTAGCTGCCGCCAAGGCGGCTGCCGAAGGTAAGGACCTATTGGAAGTGGTGCGTACAGCCGAGGAAACAAGGGATAGAGTCAATGCCATTGTTTTTCTGGATACAATCCGCCACGTTTACCGTTCGGGACGTATACCCAAGGTAGCCTCTCAGATAGGCTCGATACTTAATATTAAGCCCATTCTTACTGTATCCAGGGAAGTGAGATTTGCCGGCATGGCGAGAAATAGAAAGCAGGGGATCGAGCGTGTACTCAGGATGATGAGAGATAAGGTCGGCAATAATCCGGTGCATGCTGCTGTGACTCACGCCTATGCCCCGGATGAGGCGGAAAAACTGAAGGAACGTGTAGCTTCCGAATTTAACTGCATTGAGCTCTGGCTCGCCGAATTCAGTCCGTTAATGGGCTACGCCTGCGGCACCGGAACAGTAGGCGTCGCCTTTTACACTGAAGGCCAGATGGACAACTAAATGGATTTCAATATTGTCGCGGCTATAGTTATTGGTTATATTCTGGGTTCTATACCCTTTGCCTATATCACGGCCCGCCTGAAGAAGGGTGTGGATATCCGGGACGTTGGCGGCGGCAACGTTGGTGCCTTAAATACATACCGTGAGATAGGCCCGGTATACGGTCTGAGTGTCCTGGCGGCGGACATTATCAAGGGCGCACTGGCAGTACTTATAGCTAAATGGCTCGGCCTCTCTCTCCCATGGATCTGCGTCGCCGGTTTTGCGGCTATCATCGGGCATAACTGGCCCGTTTTCCTGAAATTCAAGGGCGGCAAGGGGGCGGCCACAGTACTGGGCGTACTCGTCGCGCTAACACCGGTAGAACTGCTCATAAGCAGCGGCATCGTCCTGCTCCTCATTGCCATTACCAGAAATGTCAGACTGGCCCTTTTTGCCCTAGTTTTAGTGCCCATCCTACAATGGGTTTTTGATAAAGACTTTACTTATATCGCCTACGCCCTCGGACTTCTCCTCTTTATCGGCCTCAGGACTCTCATTGGACTAAAAGGAGAATTAACCAGAGCCGGTGGAAAAAAGAACCTGATAATCGATAGAGAATACACCCCCTGGCAAACCAGGAAAAGCGGATGAAAGAAGTAGTCCAATGAGAAAAGTAGCCATCGTTACCGACACTACCGCCTGTGTTCCGCAGGAACAGGTGACCAAGTACGACATCGAGGTGGTGCCGGTGCAGCTTATTTTTGAAGACAAGACCTACCGGGACGGTATAGATATAAGCCCCTCCGAGTTTTATGCCCGTCTGCGAGAGGCGAAAATAATGCCCACCACCTCCAGTTCCTCACCCAGTCCTTACCTCGAGGCCTACCGTAATGCCAGCCAGAAGGCGCAGAGTATTCTCTGCCTTACCGAGCCATCCAAGTTCAGCGCCATGTTTGACTCGGCCAAAGTGGCTATGGAAATGGCCAGAAACACCCTTCAGGGTATCTATATTGAAGTACTTGAATGCACTACCGCCGCTGCCGGACAGGGTCTTGTCGCCCTGGCAGCCGCCAAGGCAGCCGCCCTGGACAAATCCTTCGATGAGGTCAAGCAAATTACCAGAAATATTATGTCAAGAGTTAACCTGTTCGCCACTCTGGATACTCTACAGTATCTTGCCAAGAGCGGTCGTGTCCCCCAGGCCGCGGCCCTGGTGAACTCACTACTCAGCATCAAACCCATCTTTACTCTTAACCACAGTGATGCCCACACTGTTGCCCTGCCCAGAACAACCAAAAGCGCCATGAACCGCATGCTGAAGTTGATGGCAAAGGAAGTCATCAAAGGGCAATTACTCCATGTAGTCGTGATGCACGCCGATACTCTGGATACAGCCAGAGCATTTATGAACCGCATTGCTTCTCAGTTCGACTGTGACGAGATATTCATAACCGAGTTCACCCCGGTAATGGGCGTTCATACCGGCCCGGGACTTGTCGGCGTCGCTTTCTACGGGGAGTAATCAACCCCATAATCAAGCCCCCACCCTACCTAGCCAAATCGTGTAAAACGATTTATAATCATAGGGTACAGAAGACAACCACAGTATCGTCGATGCCTGTCCATGAATCAGTCTTAATTGTCCTGGGGATATGCGCATGAGAACTGGACACGAAGGGGGATTAGAGATGGAAATCAGAGCTGTAGTCGGTGATATTGCTACCATTAAAGCGGATGCCATAATAGTTAATCATTTTACGGGTACCAAGCAACTCAGTGAGGATACCGCCCTCGTTGACAGGGCACTTGATGGTGCCATCTCTAAACTTATAAAACAGGGTGACATCAAGGGTAAGCTAAATGAGCTTACCCTCCTGCACAGTTTAGGCAAGCTACCCGCCGACCGCATCGCGATTACGGGACTGGGCAAGAAGCCGGAGCTCACTATAAATAAAGTCCGCAACGCTGTAGCTGAGACCTGCCGCTATCTTAGAAAAAAGGGCGTGACCAGTATTGCCAGCGGCGCCCAGGGAGCCGGGATCAAAGGCATCAATAAGGAAAGCGCCGCCCGGACCGTGACCGAGGGTGCCCTGCTCGGACTATACACATTTCGCCGGTATATTACGAAAAAAGAAAATGATTTTGGAGAGATAAAAAAAATCCTGATTGTCGGCAATGAAAGAGAAAAACCACTGTTAGAACGTGCTATCAACAAGGGTAGGATAATGGCCGAGGCCGCCAACTGGGCCCGTGACCTGGTCAACGAGCCATCTAACTACATGACACCAACTCAAATGGCTGACGCCGCCCGGCAACTGGCACAGAAATACGGACTCCAAGTTGAAGTGCTGGAGAAGGAGCAGATGGCAGAATTAGGTATGGGAGGCTTACTCGGCGTAGCCCAGGGCAGCCAGCAGCCTCCTAAATTCATCATTCTTAACTATAAAGGCCGAGATACCGATGAAATTGATATAGCCCTGGTGGGCAAAGGTATAACCTTCGATTCCGGTGGCATCTCCATAAAGCCATCAGAGGCTATGGCCGAAATGAAAGGGGACATGGCCGGGGGCGCCTCGGTCATGGCAACTCTAATTGCCATAGCCCAGCTCAAGCCCAGGATTAACGTTACCGCTCTTGTTCCCGCCACGGAGAACCTTCCCAGCGGTACGGCACTGAAACCGGGTGATATTCTAACCGCCATGAATGACAAGACCATCGAAGTCCTTAATACGGATGCCGAGGGACGCCTGATTCTGGCCGATGCCCTGAGCTACGCGAATAAACTCGGGGCCAAGTCCATTGTTGACGTGGCGACCCTGACCGGAGCCTGCATGGTAGCTTTAGGTAGGATATGTACCGGCGTTTTCAGCAACAACCAGCAACTTGCTGACAAGGTGCTTGCCGCCGGTAATGAAACGGGTGAATACGCCTGGCAATTACCGATGTTTGAAGAATATAAAGAGCAACTTAAAAGTGACATAGCTGACATTAAGAATATCGGCAATAGATACGGGGGAGCTATCACCGGCGCCAAATTCCTTGAGGAGTTCGTTAATAAGACTCCCTGGGTACATCTGGATATTGCCGGCACCTATGAAACCGACAAGGAAAAAGGCTACCTGGTCAAAGGTGCCACCGGCGTTCCCGTACGCACCCTGGTTAACCTTGTCCTTTCGCTTTCCAAATAACAATATACAAGCAAGGAGGACTCAAAATGAAGATTAAATGGTTAGCACATGCCGCTTTTTTGATTACCTCGGATAAAGGTACCAGGATAATCACTGACCCTTATGAGACAACGGAATCTCTGAGGTATGGAGAGATAGAAGAATCGGCCGATATTGTGACCATAAGCCATAGTCACGCTGACCACAGTAATGTGGCGGCGGTCAAGGGTAATCCTCAGGTGGTTAAAGGAACCACCGAGGCCAGGGGCGTTAAGATCAGGGGCATTGCTACCGCCCACGATAACTCCGGGGGAAGAGAACGTGGCAGTAACACCATATTCTGTTTCGAGATAGACGGGCTAAATGTCTGCCACGCCGGCGACCTCGGTCATCTGCTTACCGATAAACAGGCGGCGGCAATTGGCAAAGTAGATATTCTTCTCATCCCGGTGGGAGGCTTCTTTACCATTGACGCCAGGACAGCCGACCGGGTCTGCGAGCAACTCAAACCCAAAATAACTATACCCATGCATTACAAAACCGATAAGCTTGACTTTCCAATAGCCAGTGTGGATGAATTCATAAAGGGCAAGAGCAATGTGACCCGGGTAAATGGGAATGAGATAGAAATCAAAGCTGGAGAACTGCCCGCCAGCGCTAAGATTATGGTCCTGAAACCGGCACTGTAAAAGGCAGCTAATTAATAATACCAATTGGGAATACCCTTACATCAGCAATATCAGAAGATAATAGGGTAATAATCAATGAATTTAATATGTTTTAAGCCATATAAGCCTGTAAATCATTCTTAAGGTTTTTATATGACTTTAAACATCTATCAATTCGCTCATACCCTCTGTCAACTATTGACTGCTTGTGGTAAAATTATATATAGGGGGTAAGTTTCTCATTTTATCAGGCATTTAAGTTGTATA
>CAZPQB010000120.1:0-7958 GCA_964588605.1 uncultured Dehalococcoidaceae bacterium
CGATAGCCCGCCTACCAAGATTTGCTACACCGCCACCGTAACCAATTGCCTTTTGTCCAGTGGCAGTAAAATCGAGGGACACGTGGAGCGCTCTATCTTGTCTCCGGGAGTCCACGTAGCCGAAAATGCTATCATTAAAGACTCAATCGTTATGGACGACACCAGAATCGGCCAGGACAGCATCATCGACCATTCCATCCTGGATAAAGAGGTGGTTGTCGAGCCGGGCTGTCATATCGGCTATGGTGATGACTATCATGCTAACCGCATCAGCCCCAAAGTCCTGAGCACCGGGCTGACTATTGTCGGCAAGCGGTCGGTAATCCCCTCTGGCTACAAAATAGGCCGCAACTGTATTATCTACGATAATGTCTCAGAGAATGACTTCCCCGCCTCCGAGATACCGAGTGGCGAGACCATCAAGCCAAAACGCAAGCCAGTCTTTATAAAGACATGAGCGTTTCCCCAAGCAAGCCAGACTTCTGTCACATTTATCAGTATTAAAGGAGTGTATGTCTGAACTAAGGCAAGATGCAACCACCAAGGAGTGGGTGATACTGGCTCCCGAAAGGGGCAAGCGCCCGCAGCAAAGACCGAGAAAGAGGCCGGCAGCCGTCGATAGCCTGCCCAGCTGGGACTCAACCTGTCCTTTTTGTCCGGGCAACGAGGCGGAAACACCGCCTGAGGTCTATAGAATCCCTGCATCGGAAGAGCAGTCAGCCTGGCAGGTGAGGGTGGTGCCCAACCGATTCGCCGCACTGACTCCTGAAATGGACACCACCCGGACAGAGGAAGGGCCTTTTTTCCGCAAGATGGGTGGCTATGGCGTCCATGAGGTTATCATTGATAGCCCGTCTCATAACACGCCCATGGCGCTGATGCCCTATGAACATATCGAAAAGGTGCTGGCGACCTACCGTGCAAGATATAACGAACTAAAAAAGAACCGGCAGCTTAAACACATTAATATATTCAGGAACTGCGGCTGGACGGCGGGGACTTCCCTGGCACATCCCCACTCGCAGCTGGTAGCGACACCCATCATGGCACCCTATTACCACCGCAAATTCGATGTCGCCCATGAGTATTTTGCCGATATGGGAAGGTGCCTTTACTGCGACCTCATTGCCTGGGACCTGGAAAAGGCAACCAGCCGCGTTGTTGCCGAGACCGAGGAATATATAATCGTTCACCCTTACGCTCCACATACAGCTTATGAGACCTGGATTCTTCCCAAGACACACTTCGCCTCATTCGGGCTGTTCCCGGAGGCTCATATTGCCGAACTGGCCAAAGTACTGAAGGATACCTTGTTCTGTTTGTATCACGGGCTTGATAAACCCGATTATAATCTCGTTATTGACAGCACGACTACGGATGATGAAGAGGACCCGTACTATCACTGGCATATCAGGATAATCCCGAGACTGTCTACGATTGCCGGATTTGAAATGGGGTCGGGCATTTATATCAGCACAGCCCTGCCCGAAGATACTGCCAGTTACATGAGAGAGGTGGCCAAATCCTGCCCCGGAGATGTCTGCATCGCCTTCAGATAACTGGTCCTGTCTTTAATAATAAGGAAAGGAGGGCCATTTGCCATGAATGAGGTTATCACGACAATTAAAAACAAAAGGAGTGTCAGGCAATATAAAGCGAAGCAGATAGGCGATGCAGAATTACAGGCAATAATGGAAGCCGCCATTTACGCACCAAGCGCCATGAACCAGCAGAAATGGCATTTTACCGTGATACAGAACCGCAAAACGCTGGATAAAATAGCTGACATTATAAATCAAAACCTGCTGAAGTCCGGCATCGAGTTCTTCGTTGAAAGGGCTAAAAGCCCTGGCTTTAACGTCTTTCACCATGCGCCGACCGTGGTTATAGTTACGGCGGATGAGAAAGCCCATTTTGTAGAGTTCGATTGCGGGGCGGCGGCGGAGAATATTATAGTGGCAGCGGAATCACTAAACATAAGTTCATGCGTCATCGGCATGTCCGGTGCCCTTTTCGAATCGGAAAACGCCGGCGAAATAAAAAAGAAACTGGGAATCCCGGAAGGATACAAGTTTATCATATCCATAGCCCTCGGATATAAAGACATTGAAAATCCGCCGATACCGCCGAAAAACAAAAAAGTAATAAACTATATAAAATAGATGAGCTAAAGGTGTTAATCTATTTCAGTTCGAGCAGTCGGGACAGGAGTTCTTCTACTTCTGCGGCTGAATTAAGGTAGTAATCGGCAGCGGATGAGCTTGTCTCCTCACCGACGAAGACGCTCCAGCCCGCCAGGCGGTGAAGAGTTTTGAAGGCGTCTTCATCAGTCGTATCGTCACCCAGGTACATAATCAGCAATGACTCCAGTTTAAGGAGAGCCTTTATTTCCCGGGTAATAGCCTCGACAGCTTTCCCCTTATGCCAGTCAATGGGAGGCTTGACCTCCCAGACCTTTTTCCCGGCGAAGACCTTGATTTTGCCTTCATCAAGCAGCGGCTCGGTAACCCGGTGGAAAGTCTCCGCCACGATGCCCTCCTCCGCCGCCCTCACCAGTCTATAGTGAACGCTCAGGCTCAATCCCTTCTCCTGAATAATAACCCCGTCGATGCCAGCCAGTTCCCTCGTAAATATCAGGGCAAGGTCTTTCATCGTAGTTCTGGCCGTCTCGGCCAGAGGGCTTATATAACTGAGACCTGGCCCTTCTATCTCAAGTCCGTGGTTGCCGGAATAATAGATAC
This sequence comes from uncultured Dehalococcoidaceae bacterium, assembly GCA_964588605.1. Classification (GTDB taxonomy): domain Bacteria; phylum Chloroflexota; class Dehalococcoidia; order Dehalococcoidales; family RBG-16-60-22; genus CAZLEY01. Next base: position 2,742 of record CAZPQB010000120.1, read on the forward strand.
CTTCTATAGCCACCATGGACTTGATTTCCGATAGCGAGCGCCCGGTGATGATACCTACAGATATATCCGATTTCTGCGCCAGAGTCGAGAGCTTATCCCTGACCTGAGGCGACAGTAGAGCGTCTTCGGGCCGGCTGACAATCGGGGTTAGCGTACCGTCGTAATCGGAGAGAAACAGGATATGAGGTGCAGATTTGCATTCGGCGGCAAAAGCCTGCCATGATTGAAACAGATGCTTCACGAGACCCCCGCTATTGAGATAAGGCTGGAGACCATCGAGCCTCCCCAGCGGTAAATATTGTTGCCGGCGACTATTTCACGCATATTCTTCATGCGCCGCCGCCTCTCTGCCTGCGGCATCTCAATAGCCTCTTTTATCTTACCGGCGAATTCACTGATAGCATAAGGGTTAATGAGAAGGGCATCCTGCATTTCCACCGCCGCCCCGGTAAACTGACTCAGGATTAATACACCGTCGCCGTCCACCCGCGCCGAGACAAATTCCTTGGCCACCAGATTCATACCGTCGTGCAGGGAACTGACCACACAGAAGGTTGCCATGCGGCGCAGGGCGTTTAGAGTATCATGCGACAGCTGCCTGGTCATGGGAATCACGGGCTGCCAGGAATCTGTGCCGTATTTCTCGTTGATGCCATTCATGAGGTCGTCAATCCTCTTGCCGATTTCCTTATAGGTATCAATCTGGGTCCGGCTGGGCATACCCGCCTGAATAAACACCACCTTGCCCCTGTATTCGGGATTATCTTCCAGTAACTTATCCAGTGCCTGGAGTCTCTCCGGTATCCCCTTGGTATAGTCCATGCGGTCCATGCCGATGCCGACATATTTACCCTTCAAATTGAACTCTTTATTTAGCTTGTCTATCTCCCGCTGCACCGCTTCCGTTCCCGCCTGCTCAGAGAGGCCGTCGAAGTCAACGCTGATGGGGAACGGCTGTACGATGGTCGTGTTGCCCTGACGGATTATGGCCAGTCTTTCCCTGTCAGTCCTGGTTTCCAGGCTGCGTTCCACCGACTCGACGAAATTGTTGCAGAATGACTGAGTATGGAAACCCATAAGGTCGTTGCCGAGCATGCCGATGAGTATCTCCTCGTGCCAAGGGCAGGTCCGGAATACCTCGTAGGTTGGCCATGGGATGTGCCAGAACTGGCCGACGGTCAAATCCGGATTTTCCTCCTTGAGGTAGTGTGAAAGCAGGGCGAAGTGGTAGTCCTGTACCAGCACCACGGCCTTCCGTCCGCCTATCTCCTGTATAATCGCATCGGCAAAAATACGGTTAACCTTCTTGTAGGTGTTCCACCAGTCTTCCCTATAGTCCGGAGGTGTAAACGTAACGTGGCATAGTGGCCAAAGCGCCTCATTGGCGAAGCCAAGGTAGAAGCCGTTAACCTCGTCTTCAGTCAACCAGACGCGCCGCAGGGTGTATTCCGGCTTGTCCGGCGGTACGGCAATATGGTCATGTTCATCAACCACCTTCCTGTCGGCATCGCCTGTGCCCTGTGCCACCCAGATACCCCCCGAAGCGCGCATTACGGGGTCAAGAGCCTCGGTGAGTCCGCTGACCGGACGGTTCCACTTTATCTCGTTACCGGACATGGAATGAACATAGGGCTCACGGTTGGAGACAACAATAAAAAGGCTATCGCCCAGCTTTGCCTGCACCAGCTGGTAGAGTCTGTCCCGGTTCCATTGCATTTCTTCCATTGGCTTCGCCTCCCTGATACGCTTCCTGATTTTCTTCCACCCCCTCTCATTAGCGTAATTCAAGCAGTTTTGCCTGTCAAGGTATAACCGGATAACCGTGTGACTAAAGTCGCATACAATAATTAATAGTAATATTATAATAAAGTTGATAATAAAATGTTAACTATTAAAGGAGGTAAACGATGGTTGCTTTAGTAAGACGAAGCCCGAACGGAATTTTTGCCCTGAGGCCATTTTTCCGCCCGTTCAGCCTGCTTGAGGAGGTGGAGGAAATGGCCAGGAACGCCTTTGAAACCAGCCTGACCCCCAGGATGGACATGTATGAAGAGGACAAGGAACTGGTGATTAAGGTGGAGATGCCCGGCATCAGGAAGAAAGACCTGGACATCAGCCTGAATGATGATATGCTCACCATCAAGGCCGAGAAGAAGGAAGAGAAAGAGGAAGGCGAGAAGGGCACTACCCATTACACACGGGAAAGGCGCTTCGGGCGGTATATCCGCTCAATGACACTTCCTGCTCGCGTTGACGCCGAGAACATTTCAGCTACCCTCAAGAAGGGTTTGCTGGAGATAAGGCTTCCCAAGGCGGAAGAGCCGGAGAGCAAGCACATTGAAATCAAGGTAAAGTAAGATAGCGTTTGTGGTGGATAAGGAGCCGGGGGTAAAATCCCGGCTTCTTTTTTTTAATCAATTAATCAGGCATTCTTACCCACCGGACGCCATTTCCCCAGTGAAAAGAGCCTCGGGAACAGGACTTTACGTGTTTCCTCGATAACAAACAGGCTGCCGCCGGCCAGTATGGCGATACCCCACCTGTCTATGCCCAGTGGTACCGTATGGAAGGCTACCTGCAGGAATGGGACGTAAACGACGGCTAACTGGAGTAGAATGGCAAAGGAGATTGAACCCACCAACCAGCGGTTGCGCAGGATACCCAGTTTGAAGACGGTACGCTCGTCCGAGCGGGCATTGAAGGCGCGGAACCACTCAAAGGCTACCAGAGAACAGAAGGCGAGTGTACGTGCTTCATCCAGGCTCATCCTGGCCTGAGCCCAGCTAAAAATTATAAAAACGCCGACACTCATAATCACGGCAAGAAAGCCGACACGGAGAATAAGGCCGGGGAAGAGGATACCGACTCCGGGGTGGCGGGGCGGCTGTTCGAGTTCATCACCGGTCTTGGGCTCAAGACCCAGCGGGATGGCCGCAGCGGTGTCCGTCACCAGATTGACCCAGATAATCTGTACCGCCAGCAACGGTGCCTTGCCCACAAACAGTATCGTCAGTATCAGGGCCAGCAGTTCACCGATATTGGTGCTGAGCATAAAAAAGATGACATTCCTCAGCCGATTGAAAATCGCCCTGCCCTCATCCACGGCCGCCACTACGGAGGCAAAATTATCATCGGCCAGTATCATATCACAGGCCTCCTTGGCAACATCCGTACCGGTTATGCCCATAGCGATGCCTATATTAGCCGTCTTCAGTGCCGGGGCATCGTTAACGCCATCACCGGTCATAGCGACAACGTGTCCCTGGCTCTTGAGAGCGTTGACTATTCTGAGCTTGTGCAGGGGTTCAATCCGGGCAAAAACCGATATATCTCCCACCTGCCGCAACAATTCTTCGTCACTCATCTGCTGGAGTTCGCTGCCGGTTACCGATTTTCCTGACGGCAGATTCAGCTGTCGGGCAATAGACTCAGCCGTAACCCGGTTATCGCCGGTAATCATGATAACTTTAATGCCAGCCTGCTTACACAGCCTTATGGCTTCCTTGGCTTCCTCACGCGGCGGGTCGGCCATTCCCGCCAATCCGACAAAGACAAGATTACCCCTGATGTGCTCATCCTCCAGGTCTTCCAGGTCAGCGGGCAGGTCAACATAGGCGGTGGCGATAACTCTCATCGCTTCTCCCGCCATGGTTTCATTGGCCTGCAGAGCAGCCTGAGTACCAGCTTCGTCCAGAGGGGTGATCTCGTTCCCCTGAAAATGATATTTGCTCAGGGACAGGATTTTTTCGGGGGCTCCCTTGACATAGGCGACCCGTCCGCCATCCCCGGGGTGAAAGGTCGCCATATACAGCTTTTCACTCTGAAAAGGGATTTCGTCCAGGCGCGGAAAGGCTTTTTCCAGCTTCTCCCTGGTCATCCCGGCTTTGGTAGCGGCTACCACCAGAGCGCCTTCCGTCGGGTCGCCGAAAATACGGCAGCAATTATCATCCTCCATAGTCAGGACAGCATCATTACAGAGGGCCCCTATCCTGAGATGAAGGACCAAGGCCGGCTCGTTTTCCATATTCAGTTTATATCCGTCGCTCAGGAATTCCCCCTCAGGCACATAGCCTTCTCCGGTTACCTCTATCCACCGACCGCCAACGTAAAGTCGACGCACGGTCATCTGGTTCAACGTCAGCGTACCGGTCTTGTCGGAGCAAATGACCGTGGCCGAACCGAGCGTCTCAACGGCTACCAGCTTGCGGATGATAGCGTTACGATGTGCCATTACCCTCATGCCCATGGCCAGGACCACGGTAACTACGGCCGGCAGTCCTTCCGGTATGGCAGAGACGGCGGCGGCAACCGCCAGCAGGAACACCTCCAGCCACTCCATACCCTTGAGTATCCCGACAACGACCAGGAGTGCGCAGACACCCAGGAAGAGGCCGACGATATACCGGCTCAGCTTGCTGATGCTTTTCTGGAGGGGAGTCTTTTCCGGCTTCACTTCCTGTATGCCGGTGGCGATTCTGCCCATTTCGGTAGACATGCCGGTCTTTACCACCACGGCGGTTGCCCGTCCGTAGGCAACGACGGTACCCATGAAGACCATGTTTTTTCTCTCGGCTAACGGTAATTCCCCGGTAAGAAACTTGGTGTGCTTATCCACCGGCACCGATTCGCCGGTAAGAGTAGCTTCATTTACCTTCAGGTTAGAGGCCTCGATGAGTCTGGCATCCGCCGGCACTTTATCACCGGTTTCGAAGAGCAGGATATCCCCGGGCACAACATCCCGGGCCGGCATTATTTTGATACTGCCATCACGCCTTACCCTTGCCTGCGGCGCTGCCATTTGAATAAGGGCTTCCATGGCCTTCTCAGCCCTCGTCTCCTGGATAAAGCCAATAATGGCGTTCAGCAGGAGGACGCCTATTATTACCCAGGCATCTATATAGTGCTCAACGATAATGGAAATCACGGCGGCGACGAGCAGTACATAGATGAGGGGACTGAGGAACTGCCTGAGGAAGACTATTGCTGGCGGGGTCTTTTTCCTGGCTTCCAGCTGGTTGGGACCATACCTGAGCAGCCGTTCGGCGACTTCAGGCGCCTTTAAGCCGGCGCGCCTCGATTCGAGGGCTTTCAGGGCTTCATCAGGGCTGAGGCTGTGCCACGGTTCTTCCATACTCTAAATATAACATAACGATTCTGGCGGATACTACTGATAAGGTTCTTTTTGCTTTTGGGTGATAGTCTCCACCCCACCAGCAC
>CAZPQB010000121.1:0-7957 GCA_964588605.1 uncultured Dehalococcoidaceae bacterium
ATCAACTTTTGGAATTCTGAATTTATATTTGGAGATAACCGGTTCATCCTGAAGTTGAGGCTCACCATTGTAAATCAGCCCGACATCAAAGGAAGTGCCACCAACGTCAGTACAAATCAGATTCGGCTCATTATATTTACGCGCCAGCCACTTACCTCCGGCAACCCCACCGACCGGTCCCGAGTCAATAGTAAGAACAGCTCGTCTGGCAGCGTCCTCAGCATACGTTGTGCCGCCTTCACACTGCATAGCCAGTATGGGTTTGGTATACCCGGCACTGCGTACCTTTGCCTGCAGGGTATCCAGATAAGTTTTCACCTTCGGGCCAACGTAAGAGTTAATGACAGTGGCTGTGGCACGCTCATACTCACCGAATGTCGGGCTTATCTCCGAGGACAGCGAGCAATAGAGATGCGGCAACTTCTTCTCCAGCACTTTTTTGATTTCCTGTTCGTGCTTTGGGTTCATAAAAGACCACAACAAACATACAGAAACGCTCTCGATATCCTTCTTGGAGAGCTCTTCTACCAGTCTGGTCAGTTCCTTTGCTTTAAGGGGAACAAGTACCTCCCCGTTCCAGATAACTCTCTCTGAAGTCCCGAGGACCAAGTTCCGGGGAACAAGCGGTGGCTCAGCGCTCGTAAGCCTGGAGGTGTGGATAATTTCCATTTCGGTTAGCCCGGATACTTTTTGATTCAATTTCCCGATGAACAGCATATCTTCATGACCTTTAGTGGTGATAAAAGCAGTTTTAGCTCCGGTACGCTCTATTATTGCGTTGGTTGCTATTGTGCACCCGTGAATGAACGCATCACAATTTGAAAGGATCGTCTCAATGGTAAGTCCTATTGATTGACACCCTGCTGCTAAAGCTTCCAATACTCCGGCTGAAGGGTTGTCGACGGTAGTCGGCGCTTTTGAGATAGTACTCCGACCTGTGTCATCTATAATAACGCAATCTGTAAAAGTACCTCCGATATCAATTCCGACTTTGTACAATTCAAATTACCCCCGTTCTACTATTCTGTCTGTAACTATATCCGGTCGTTACTGGAATAAAGCGGCTACCGTTTTAAGATATACCGTCGATTCATCTTGTTTACATTAATTTACACAAGATCTTATATATACCTTTTCGAGCATATCTCATCGACGACACTGCTCCTGGAAGCAGTGTATCATTATCAGGTTCGCTTCTAAACATCACAACAGAGACAGGAACAATACTCCAGTCTTTACCTGTTACTGGCACATCATTATATTCAGGGTGGATGCCTCGAGAAGCAGTACGAAAAGCTATACATTCACCCTGATATAATGTTACTGCCTGGAGCGCCAATTATCTACTGTTCAAGCCCATATTCCGAAAGAATTCCAGGTGGCACTACTCAGAGTAAATAATCCGAGAAACGTACTCGTTTCCAACCTTCTGTATCTGTGAAACATATACGGGCCCGTAGACCTGGTTATCTTTAAAAGTTACATTACCTCGGGGAAGCACCAGACCCTCCGCGGCGACTTCGCTCAATGCTTTGACCAATGCATCCTTATCGGATTTACCACCCGTAGATTCCAGGGCCTTTAAAAGCATCTGACCGCAGGTATAGCCACCCTCGCCGAGGGCATCCGGATGGTGGCCGTATTTGGCTGTATATGAGTCAACGAAAGCCTTGTTAATGGGTGTATCGATATCCCAGAAATACTGGTCTACCACCATTAGGCCCACACCGCTTTCGCCAAACTCCGGAACTACCGGCTCAGGAGCTATATCAAAACCAGTCAGAAGCACCTTGCCTTTCATCCCGTATTCGTCGAAAGTCTTGACGAGACCCACGGCGGCCGAAGGTGTATGCCAGACCCAAAGTGTATCAACAACGTCAGGGTCGAGCTTCGCCAAGTACGGGGCGAAATCCATGGTCTGGGGAGGCGCAAAGAGCTCATCGACAACCGTACCACCAAGGTCGGTAATACCATTCTGGAAGCCCTCAGATGCCCAGTAGCCCGGAGGCATATCCAAGGCAAGCGTCATGACATTCTGTGCCCCGCGATTCTTATAGAGCCACTGCGCGAACTGGTAGTTAAAATCTCGCTCCTGCTGTCTGACTCGAAACACGTGAGGAGCTTTGTGATCTTCGATTGCGGCATGCGGAGCAGGCTGGTTTTCCAGGATGCAGGTTGCTATAAGCAAAGGAACACCCTGGTCTACTATATAATCCCAGACAGGCATAAGTGACGGAGGGCTATCTATACCAATAATAACATCTACCTTGTCCAGCTCAACCACCTTCTTGATCTTGGTGATTGTTTTCTCGCCGTCACCTTCGTTATCTTCCTGTATAATTTCTATGTTACGCCCGCCTGCTTGCCAGTCTGCTTCTTCAAGAGCCAATTCCAGACCGGAAAGAACTTCCGGCCCAAAGAATGCTGCAGGCCCGCTGAACGGCATTACATAGCCTATTTTTACCGGTCCCGTTTCCTCGGGCTCTGAGCTACATGCTGCAAAGCATAAGGTCAGTCCCAGCATCAGTATCAGCAGAACAGATATACCCGTGAAGACCTGCCTCTTTATTCCCCGTATTGAAAATGTTTGTGCTTTCATGTTTTCCTCCTATGAACTCATAGTCCTTGCCTTTAATTAAGCAGTTTCCTTCGCCGTAAATCACCCCCTTTCACGACATATATTCTGGTTCGCGGCTAATCTTACCATTAATCGAGGTACATAGTGTATAATCGCACTTATTTGCTTCAACCCTGCTACCTCCCTTTATACTACGTGTCTCCTCCCCGTGTATTAATATGCTTAAATCCCCAAATAGGAAGATTTTATTTCTGCATTATCCCGGAGTTCTTCCGGTGCTGATTCGTAGACGATGGTTCCTTTGCTCATCACGTAGACGTAATCGGCATGTTTAAGTGCAAATAAAAAATTCTGCTCCACCAGCATGATAGAGACTCCTCTACCTCTAATTTCATCGATAATCCGGCCTATTTCCCGGACTATGATGGGGCTTAATCCCTCGCTGGGTTCATCCATTAGGAGTAAATCAGGGTCACCGATTAAGGCCCGGCTGCACGCCAGCATCTGTTGCTCCCCACCGCTCAGCTTTCCGCCGGGGTTGTAAAGGCGTTCCTTTAACTGGGGGAATAATTGAAGCAGCCGTTCCAAAGTCCACGGGGTAGTACCATGTTTCCATGCAGCTATTTCTATATTCTCTTTAACAGTGAGTGAAGAAAAGATGCGCCGCCCTTGGGGGACGAGACCAATCCCCAGCCGAACCCTGCGAAAGGATTCCTGATGAGTGATGTCCTGTCCATTATATATGATATTACCGCGGCGGGGTGGGTTGAACCCTATTATAGAACGGATAAGGGTAGTTTTGCCTACCCCGTTTCTGCCCAGTATGACGACCACCGTACCCTTCTCCACCTTAAGGCTGACCCCTTGAAGAACATAGCTATCCTGATAATATGTATGAATATCCCGCACTTCCAGAAGGCTCATTGTTCCTCTCCCAGGTAAATTTTCTGAACTTGCACGTTCTTCTTTATCTCTTCCGGCGAGCCTGATGTCAGTACTTTTCCCAGATGGAGTACCATGACCCGTTGAGCTAACCGAAAAGCTGTATCCATATCATGCTCAATAAAGAGGATAGTGATATCCTGGGGGAGAGCCTCAATCATCGATACCATGGTAGCGGTTTCTGCTGAGGACAAGCCACTAGTAGGTTCATCCAGCAGCAGAAGCTTGGGATTCTGAGATAGTGCCAGGATAATTTCCAGCTGACGCTGGTCCCCATAGGATAGGTTTCTTACCTCCACATCTCGCTTGTCCCACATGCCCCACGGCTCCAGTAACCGCTGAACTTGCGGAAGCAGATAATTATCGGCGGTCAGGGGCCGACGGAAACTGTACTTAAAGGTATCTGATACCTGTAGAGATAACAACAAGTTTTCCTGTACCGTCAGGCTGAAAAAGAGGTTGGTAATCTGGTAGGTACGGGCAAGTCCAAAAGCCGCACGTTTGTGGGGGGGCATTTTTGTGATATCCTTATCAAGGAAAAAGATCCTCCCTGTGGTAGGCTTCAACATTCCGCTTAACAGGTTAAAGAGAGTCGTCTTGCCTGCCCCGTTAGGCCCGATAATTGCCCGTCTTTCCCCGGACTCTATAGAGAAACTGATGTCCTCCAGGGCATGAACGCCACCGAATTTTTTGGACCCGTTTTCTATTGTAAGTATTTCCACGGTTGCCTTCTCTTCTGCAGGTATTGTTTAATTAAGTTGCCAATCCCTTTCGGGAAAAACGCGACGACAAGTACATAAATAATGCCGACAATCATTGACCAGTGTTCAGTATAAGAGCTTATGATATTCTTGGCAAAGGTGATAATAGCCGCTCCCAGTGCCGGCCCAAATAGCGTACCAGGTCCGCCCAAGACTACCATAAGTAGCCCCTCAAAAGAGTAAAGTATGTGAAGCTGTGAAGGTCCTACAAAGGTTGTATAGTAGGTAAGTAGTATCCCGGCAAGGCCGGCAAAAACAGCACCTATGATAAAAATTATGTATTTGTAGAGCCACACATTGTATCCAAGTGACTTCATGCGTGTTTCACTCTCGCGAATTCCCTGAAGGGAACGACCGAAAGGAGATTTTACTATGAGATACATTATCACCGTTGCCACGATAAAGAAGATGAATACGAAGTAGTAGTAGTTCGTCGTCGAGGTCAGGTCCCAAGAAATGAAATTCAAAACAGGCCTGGAAATGCTGGGTATACCGTATCCGCCGCCGGCAAATATGCGTAACTGGAACGGTACTCCCCATAGTGTCAGACTTAAAGCCAGAGTGAGCATCGGGAAATAGATTCCTTTAGTGCGCAGGACTAAAAGGCCGAAGATGGCAGCAAGAATAGCAGCGAAAGCAAGGCCTGCCACCATTTCCAGTGCAAAGTTGCTCTCCTGGAGTAATTTCACATCTAGAATGCCAACCATATAAGCAGCGCTGCCCCAGAAAGCGGAATGTCCGAGTGAGAACATGCCGGTATAGCCCAGAAGCATGTCCAGGCTCATGGCGAAAATGGCATAGATGAGCATCAAGGTAAGCAGCCCCACGTAGTAGGTGGGAAGAATCTGGGGCAGGATTATCAAGGCCACCAGTATAACTGCCACTGCGGTGAATATATAGAGAGTATATCTCCTCATGATTCTCCAAAAAGCCCGGATGGTCTAATGGCTAACACTATGGCCATGGGAGCAAATATGGTAAATATGGCGAATTCAGGAAACAGTGACCTTCCGAAGCTATTTATCAGGCCTATGAATAGCGCCCCTATCAAGGCTCCTTTCAGACTACCCGCCCCCCCGATGACAATGACAACTATAGCCATAAGCAATACTTCAACATCTATTGCAGGATGCAGCCCCAGAATCGGCCCACCCAGGAACCCGGCTCCGGCTGCCAGCGCGGTGCCCAAGCTGAATACCAGCAGCCTCACCAAAGAAATGTTAATACCGATTCCCCGGGCCATCTCATCATCGTCAACACCGGCCCGTATGATAGCCCCATACTTAGTCTTTCCCTGGAACCACCAGAGGAATAAAGCTATTACCGCCCCAATAACGATTACGATGAGTCGATAGACGGGTAAAACGATGTCGCCGAATTCTATGGAGCCATCGAGGAGCACTGGCTTGTTAACGAATTTGGGGAAACCACCCCAGATCCAAAGGCATAAATCAGAAATGATAAGAATTATGCCGAAGCAGAGGAGCATTTGTGACAACTCCCCTCTGGCGAAGCGCTGTTGCAATAGCCCCCGGTACGCCAACATACCCACGAGCCAGATAGAGACCATGCTGGCGAGAAAACCCAGCAAAAAGTTGCCAGTGTGGAGGGCAACGGTAAATCCTATATAGCCCCCGAGCATGTAAAACGAGCCATGGGCCAGATTGGCGATATTCATTAAACCCAGGGTAAGCGTTAGCCCGGTTGCTAACAGGAAAATTAACATGCCGAACGTAACACCGTTAAAAATCTGAACTATGATAAAGTCCATCGGTACACTTTCGCCCTAATGGGTTCTTTTTTAGCTTTCCCTATGGCTTTCTTGATTGGTTCGTTATTTGCTAAATTTCTCCCGGCAGAATTCGGCGAACAATTTTGCCTGAGAGGCTATATGGTCGTCAGCAGCGTAACGGTATACTTCTTCTCCTCTTGCTGTTCTGAGTTTCTCCAGTTCCGGCAGAATCAGACTATATACTTTGTCGGCAATTTCATCGGCTCTGCCTTCTTTCATGTACGTGGTTCCAATATCCAGAAGCTGCTGCATTTTATCGATTGCCCGTTCCATGACCTGTTTCGGATTTTCACAAATTCCGTAATGACCGAGGTACAGATATTTTGCCGGAAGGTCAATTATCTTTCGCAGCGATGCAATCGCCTGTGTGTGGTCGGAGTTGGGCGGATTAAGGGGATAGTGTGCATCGGCATCAGGCAGGTAATTACCTACCAGGTCATTGATAAAGATGCCCTTATTTTTCTCTTCGTATAATACGATGCCGTCCGGTTGATGCCCCGGTGCGAAAATAACCGTTAATTTGTCGCCATCGCCCAGGTCGAATACATCACCATCATTTAACTGCTGTATACGGTCTGGAGATACAGGGTCCATCTCACCTATTCTCGCCTGCATCTCGGGTGGAAGAGCCTTTTTCCGGACAGCAAGCTCAATTGATGGGTCAATCAACTGTTCCACCCCGAGTGGATGGATATAGACCTTTGCTTTGGGGTTCTCCTTTAACAGTGGCGCCACGTTGCCACTATGGTCGGGGTGCGAGTGAGTGACGAATATATGGGATATATCGCCGGGAGAGAATCCGTGTGCATTGATTCCGGCACGCACTGCTTCGAGCTGGGATGGCAATCCAGTATCGATTAAGGCAATTTCTTTACCGGCAACTATATAGGCTGACATATAGTTGTCAAAATCAAACATTTTGGTATCAATCAGATAGATGTTGTCGACTCGCTCAAGGAAACTCATAGCTTCAAACCTCCTTATATTCCCGGTTATATATGATTAGATAATTATCTTATAAATTTTCAACAGTATTGTCTTTGTACCTGCTAATCGTCGTAGCCGTTATTTACCTGGGTCCTTGGATGTCCGGTTGTATCTTTATTCGATTCTCCACTGAGGCTATGTCTCACGGCTTATGGAGACAGCCGTTTTCATTCTTGGGAATATCTATCGCAAGGTCGTTCTTAATAGGAATGCAGCCTGTATCATGTGTCATTGGATCGTCTTAGTTTATCCATCAACCCCAACACATGTTTCCTTATGTCTTTTAAAATACTATTCAGTTCCTCTAAACGTTCTCCGTCAATAGTATGGAAAATGTCCTGACTGATACGCATACGCGAATCGATTGTTGCTTTTTCAACAACGTCCAGCCCTTTCCTTGTGATATTGATTTTCCTGTTTCTCCTGTCTTCACCTATCGGGAGTCTCTTAACCAGTCCCTGTTTCTCAAGCGTATCGATAACACTGGTCACAGAATACTTGGAACGAAATGTCTTCTTACTAATCTCTGTCGGTGTCATAGTGCCATCATTCAATATCAAGTTATGCAGGATATTAAATCCAGCCCGGCTTACTGTCTTGTCTGCCGATACCATGTCCAGATACTTGTTAATTACATCGCTCGTATAGAGATAGGCAAGGAACGTATCGACTTTCATGTTACGAGCCTGGGCTCGTATCTCTATAGCCATAGACTCGATATCTTCCTTGAACTTATTGTTCATCTTGCGGAAATTATACATTGGATTAATTAGATTGTCAATAATAATATATTCTATTATAGTAATGTATAATAAATATACTGTATTATATAATATGGTAATGTTGTCAATCAGCGAAATGGGACACTTTTTAAACCGAACACTTTGGCATAATCAA
>CAZPQB010000122.1:0-7722 GCA_964588605.1 uncultured Dehalococcoidaceae bacterium
CCATTGTAAAAATTCCCCCTTCCTTTTTAAAGGAAGGGGGCTAGGGGGATAGATTGGTATCACGATACGTAATCGTCATTACGGGAACTCCACACCCTTTTATATCTTTTCCCAACCACCGCCCTCGTATCATCCGTGTCTAATCCGCTAATCTTCCCCACCCCGTATCCCCCTTCCGCGCGGGGAGAATATATCTATTAAACGCGAAACATAATGTATTGATACTCTATCCAGTACCCGGAAAGAGGGAGACTAACACATGCCTGAGTTTTGTAAGGGAAAAGAAGTCTCAAACACTCTAAAATAACTGTAACCTGTGTCCTTTCTACATCCTGAGCAATATTCCTATCTGGGTATCACCGGCACCGCTTAAAATAGGTTGCCACCTTCATGCTCATTTATTTTTCCGAGTATTTACACATGCTAGGATTACTCTTTTTACCAGGGTCCGGGCAATCTGGATCTTATACTTGTTATTAAGTAAAGAGACAGCGTCTCCGGTTATCAGATCGGCCGCCGCTTCAGCTGTACTTACATCGATTGATTTACCCTTCAGGAATTCCTCGGCTTTAGTGACCCTGTAGGGCTGTGTATAAACAGAATTAAGGCAAATCCTGGCACTCCTGACCATGCCTTTATCACTGGCTATAGACGCGGCGCAGTTTACCAGCGGAAAATCTATCGACCTTCTCACGGCAAACTTGATGAACTTACATCTGGTATCTGCCTCCACCGCAGGAACTACAATCTCTTTCACAATCTCATCGTCGGCAAGCACGGTTGTTTTATCTCCCTCAACCGTGAAAAACTTCTCAGCCGGAATGACACGCCGCGTGGTTTTTATCTCAGCGCCGAGCGCGATAAGGGCGGGAGCTATATCGGACGGATTTGTTGCCACGCAGCCGCAGTTGAAACAACGGTTAGCCTCTTGCTCGACGTTAGCTAAAGACAATTCACCGGTATCTTCGGCATCGAGGTTCGTTATTCTTTCCTTCACCGCCAGTTCCGGGGCGTGGGCGCTTTTTGTCTTGCCCAGCATGGCGCCATTAAACCGGTCCGGCGCTTTCCAGCCAGTATTTTTCCTCTCCCGCTTTTTCTTTCCACCAAGGAAGGTATCGATATTGCCGGCAGCCTTCCTGCCGGAAGCTATCGCCTGTACTACCGTAGACGGACCGCTGACGAAGTCACCCCCCGCGAAGATATTTTCTCCCAGGTGAAGGTCCTCGCCTGCTTTCAAACGACCTTTCGCATCCAGGTAGGATTTGGGAACAATAGATGTGTCAGGTTCTTCACCAAGAGCTGCCATAACGGCATCAAAGGTTAAAGTATATTCCGAGCCCGGTATTGGTTCGGGCCGAGGCCGCCCGGATTCGTCTGGCTCGCCAAGCCTGTTTTTTATACATTTGAGGGTAACGCCGCCGTCTTGTTTGGAAGCCTCAACAGGCACCGTGAGGAACTGTATTTTTATACCTTCTTCCTCGGCCTTTTCCACTTCTTCCTTCAAGGCGGGCATTTCCTCACGACCCCGGCGGTAAAGGACTATCGGCTCGGCGCCTGACCTTAGCAAGGTCCTGGCGACATCTATAGCCGCATTACCGCCGCCAATTACCGCTATTTTTTTACCCGGTACTTCTCGTTCCCCTGAATTTATCTTCCTCAAGTACTCCATTCCCGATATAAATAGCTCGTCTCCCGTTATCCCGGAGCTCCGCTCTTTCCAGGCGCCACAGGCCAGAAAAACGGCATCGTAACTTTTGGAAAGCTCGCTTACTTTAATTTTGGCGCCTGTATGAAACTTTATGCCAGCAACTTCAAGTAATTTTATCTGCTTGTCAACGACATTTTTAGGCAGGCGGTAGGTCGGTATGCCGTACCGGAGCAGACCGCCCGCTTTCGGCATTTTTTCAAAAACGGTAACGCTATAGCCGAGTCTGTTCAAATAGAAAGCGGAGGTAAGACCCGCCGGCCCTGAACCTACCACGGCGACTTCCTTCCCGGCGATTGTCCGCGCCGGTTTACCCACCACGTCCGGGTTGTCCAGAATATAATCACCTATATAACGCTCAGCGCACTTAATGGATACAGGTTCATCGTAGCCGACACGATTGCACTTGTACTCGCAGAAATGCGGACAGACCCTGCCGGTAATGGCGGCGAGCGGGTTCGCTTCCAGCATTATCCGCGCGGCGCCGGTTATATCGCCTTCTCTTATCCTGTCCATGTAGTCCGGAATGTCGATATTATCAGGGCAGGCCACCGAGCACGGGGTGCGGTAGACCCGGGTACTGCCGAATATCGAGTGGTATCTGGCGTCTCCGTTGACCGCATAGCAGGTCTCTCCGCCTTTTCGCAGGCAATTGAAGCGGTTGTCCGCCACCCAGTAATACCAGCAACGATTACTCTGGCAGATATTGCCGGCGATGGTGCCCATCTCCCTGATATGCGGCGAAGCCGTCTTACATGAAGCTTCCATTAGTACCGGGTATTTCTCTTTGATGAGGTCATTTGTGGCGATATCTTCCAGTTTGGTAAGGGCGCCGATATGAAGTTGCCCGTTTTCTTCTTTGATATATTCCATCCCCGGTATACTCTTGAGATTTATGATAACTTCCGGGTACGCGGGTAGTATGGCATCCTGCATCTCGCCCAGCAAATCCGTCCCACCAGCGATTACTTTCGCCTTGCTCCCGTAATCCCTGAGTACCGAAACTGCTCTGTCCAGTGTATCGGCATTAAGATGTTTGAATTTTTTCATCGTTCACTCTCCGCATAAAATCACACAATTTTAAGCTTTTCCCAGCGCTTTCAACACTTTATCCGGAGTCGCCGGATATTCTTCCACCCATTTTCCGGTAGCGTTGTAAATGGCGGGGCCGATAAGCAGCGGGACTACCGTGGCAATATCCTCGCCGATACCTGTAGAACCGTAAGGCCCATAGCCCATGCCTGACTCTACCAGAATAGTATCTATATGGCCGAAATCAAGCATTGTCGGTATCTTGTAATTCAATAAATTGCCGTTAAGCATAACGCCGGTATTCGGGTCATAGACCACCTCTTCGGTGTGCCCTCTTCCAAGCGCCATGATCGTGCCGCCGTACTGCTGGCCTTCGCAACCGTCAAAGTTAAACACCTTGCCGACATCATTGACGTTGGTTACGTGAGTTACGAAGACCTCGCCGGTTTCGTCGTCCACTTCGACTTCCATGAAATGCGCCTGGCGACACATGCGGACGCGGGCATCCAGGTATGTGCCAGTTTGTACCTGGAAAGAATAATCATAAAAAGGCTCGCGAAAACTATATCCGGTGGCCTTTTTACCGGTTCCCATAAACGCGGGTTCGCCATGAGGCAAGGTCAGGGGTCCCATGGCGCCGGAATATTTAACAAATTCTGCCATAGTCATCTTGTTCGACGGGTTCGCCTTCTCGAAAATAACGCTGTTCTTGATATCCAGCTCCTCAGGTTTTTTCCCGGGGAAGGCCGGAGGGTAAACGCCTAATTGAGATTTGCCTGTGGGAGCCACGGCTGCTTCAAGCAGTCTTCGTTTGAGAAGCCTTGCGGCGTTTCTGATGACGTAGGCGTTTACGCACATACTGGTTGATGTATCGGGCGTCATCGGGAAGAAACCGGCATCCTCGTGCGGCCGGTAATAGACATCCTCTATACGTAGTCCAAGTTCTTCCGCCGCTATCTGGCAGCTTGCCGTTTCCTGGTTAACGCCGATATCTGCGCGGCACCCGAAAATGGAAGCCGTGCCGTCGTTTCGTTCGATACGTATGGCTATTTCGCCTGAACCGCCCGAATCATCCCATTCGTGTGTCCAGGTAAAGCCCATACCATGTAATCGGCCGTTAGGAAGTCTCCTGGTTCCCGGCAAATGCCATTTCTTATCCCACTCCATGGCTTTTTTACCTTTTTCGACACATTCCTTGAGGCTGTCTATTTCCGGAAAACCGAGCTCCTTTTTCTTTTCATTTAGCCAGGCGATATCATGCCCCTCACAACCATCATTGAGCAGGGCGACATCCACCGGGTCGAGGCCCAGCGCTCCGGCAACATGGCCGAATACCATCGCCATGCTGTGGGCGTTGGGGTTCTGTTCACAGCGCACGGCGGTGGTGGGCCCTTTATTCACCCATACCGTAGTCTGTTTACCGTATATGTGAGGGACTTTAGTATTTTCTATTAAATGCTTGATGAAGCCGAAGGCCGGAAGCCCCTGGTTTGCCAGTGTTGCCTTGCCCTCAACGGCGGTAATGGTGCCGTCATTTTTAAATCCTGCTTTATAGGAGTATATTCCCAGGTCCATCTCCCCGCCATAGAAATCTTCTCTACGGCTGAAGTTCCACTTGACCGGCCGCCCCGTTCTCTTGGAAGCGACAGCCGCAAGGTAGGTACCGCCGTGGTTCCAGCCCATCTGCGACCATCCGCCAAAACTGGCGCCCTGATAAAGACAGTGGAGCTTTATTTTATTCATCGGTATGCCGCCGAACCAGGAGGCTACGTTACGCTTGCTTATGTGCGGCCTCTGCTGCTTCACCCAGACCTCGGGGTACTCCCCGTTCCATCTCCACACCCCGCAGGGCACCTCCGGGCCTATCCATGTGTTCAGTCCCTGCCGGAATTTGAATTCGATGATCTTATCGGCTTCGGCGAAGCCTTTCTCGATGTCTCCGTGTTGCTGCACGGACGTATGCTCGCTAAAGATGTTGCTTTCGGGAAAAGCCTCAGGGTTGGAAAGAGGAGCCTCCGGCCTGGTAGCCTCTTCCTCATCCAGGACGAAAGGCCTTTGTTCCCACTCCACCTCTATCAGCTTCACAGCCTCTTCGGCGATGTCCTCGGTATCAGCCACGATGGCGCAGCCGACTTCTTCACCTTCAAAATGAGCGACGGAAGGAAGGATTATAGTGGGACTCATTTCATGCCCCCCAAGCATCGCTTCGGCGGGTATATCCGGGTCGTCATATCTCAGTATGGTCCTGACGCCCGGCAATGCTGCTGCCTTGCTGGTATCCATGCTCTTTATCCGGGCGTGGGGATACGGACATGTCAGGAATCTCAAATACAGCATTCCCGGCAACTGGATGTCCATCGTATACGTAGCGGTTCCAGTGGCCTTTTCATATCCGTCTATGCGTCGTATACCACGCTTGCCGATAATATTGTATTCTTTCAAAGGGTACTTATCGGCTCTTAAATTATCCTGCTGTTCCCATATTTTTTCTAATTCATCATTAGACATTATTTACCTCCACGCAGAATACTGGCTGCCTTTAATACGGCTTTGATGTGCTGCGGGTACGTACCGCAACGGCACAAATTCCCGGCCAAAGCCTCCCTTATTTCTTCTTCTGTCGGGTCCGTATTACGGTCCAGCAGCGCCTTGGCGGTTACAACAAAGCCCGGCGTACAGTAACCGCACTGCATGCAGCTATGCTCGATATAGGCTTCGATGAGTGGGTGTTTATCCCTGGCGATTCCCTCTATCGTTTCAATGCTCTTGCCGTCACATTCGATGGCCAGGGTCATACATCCGAGGACCGGCCTTCCTTCGATGATAACGCTGCAGGCCCCGCAGGCCCCTTCACCACAAAATTCCTTGGTACCCGTAAAACCGAGTTGATTATGAAGCACATCCTGGAGCGTCTGGTTCGCTTCGACACTTAGTTTGTATAGTTCTCCGTTGACCACAAGGCTGATGACGGATTCTGAGATTAAATCCTGTGTTTGTGTTTGCGGCATGCCCGGTTTCCCCTTTCCCATTTATTTTCTTCAGGAATTTTATACTTTGATAATTGTGTAATAAAGCTTGAAACTGTCCTTGAATCTAACCAACCTCATATTCCGCTCACCCATCGTCATTGACTCATAACGACAGTAGACTAGAGCTGTCGTTAATTATCGACTCTAAGTTGGACTATTTAGCGTCTTTTTTTATCAATAATGAACTAAAAGTCTGGAGCGTCTTTTTTAGGATTTCCGAATAGCTTCGTGCGGAGCTCGGCTTCGCGTTTTTCCCTCTCAGGCATGAACCCTTCTTTTCCCAGTTCGAACCAGTAGGGAAACATCTCCATATCGTTCAGGTTTTCCAGCAGGCTGCCGATGGTGTTAGAGGGAAAAGAAATGATGATAAGACCTTCCGGTAGTGCGCGGATGGCTTTCATGCTGAAACCAAGACCGGTAATAGTGTAGTTCATTTCACCACTCATATAAGGCTGGGCATAATTCCAGGCGCAGGCGAGACAGGTGGTAGCTCTGGAATGCCACATTTTACCGTCGGCATAACTGCTGGCTCTCAGCAGTATCTCTGCCTGTGAAGGCTTGGTGGTGAAAATGAGCAGGTCAGGTTCGAAGTTCATTTTATCAAGAGGGGCGTGGGTGACGTATTTAACGGAATGATAAGGCAGGTGGGGTGTATAATCATAAATCCGGCGGTTGGCGTCAGGACCCTTGAACATGTTGAAAATCGGTCCCAGTTGCCCGCTATACATGATGGGAGGATATTCCACGTAACCTAGGACATGAGTACCGCATTCCATCTCGGAAACGTAGAATGCCTTACCTGCGTGGGCGAACTTGATCAGTTCGCATAAAAAGTATTTGCCTGCCAGAGGTTCAATCCCTTCAGGCTTATCCAGCGAAAACTTGACACCGACTGGCGGGTAATCGAACTCGATTTTATTAAGGATAGAATAATCACGCTTGTTCTGCATACGTACCTCCTGTAAGTTATTCTTGATAATAAGCAGTCCTTTTGTTCATAGCAATTATACACCCCCTATTGAGGATGAACAAAACATAAATTTTGGGGTAGTAAGGTTAGTGAATTCAATTTCAAACAGCTATAACAGGATTGACAGGGTTAACTTTATGCAGAATCCCCCTTTTTATACAATAAGGATATAGTTACCTTTGAAAAAGGGGGATTAAGGGGGATTTTATAACGAAATCCCTCTCTAACTCTCCCTTTATAAAAGGGAGAGGATGTCTGTGCATACCATTATATCTATGCTTTAACCTAATCTGTTTCCCTCCTTTGTAAGGAGGGACTAAGGGAGAATTAGTCTCATCTTTCCCCCTTTGAAAAGGGGGATTTGTGGGATTTTCACCGTGGAAAAAGGGGGCAGGGGGTAACTTTTACGGGCTAAGACGCGGAAGACACGAGGGTGGGCTTGCCTTCGCTGAAGCTTTAGCACAAGCAGGCTTGGGTGGGAAAATGAAAGTTACGAACGGGGCTGGGGGGTAAAGGAGGCGGCGTCCTTTTAGATTATACACAGCACTGGCCATCCATAAATAAAAGCCCCAATCATCTATAATCCCCTTGTAGAAGTCACCCCTTCCTTTACCAAACCAAAACACAACACAGTTACAACAGATCAAGTCAAAATCATAGCGCCTAAGAGATATTTCGCCGTATACACCATTTTACCACGGGAGCATTTCCGTGCATAAGCTGCCTTGCCCCGTATCGTGTTCATCGAATAGTGACCGATGTTGATGCACAGTCTCTCCCCCGCTCCTGCAACCATAGCCCGTTAAGTATCTATTTGTATACTCCGTATTCTTGTGTAAACTCAGTCATCGCCTTCACGTTTTCAACCTTTGCCGTAATCAAGGGGACTTCAACGTCCATGATGAAACCTCCCCCTTTACCAATAACATCAATAAGCTTCTTGCAGTAATCCTTGACTTCCTGAGGCGAGCCTGTATTCAATAGTG
>CAZPQB010000123.1:0-7692 GCA_964588605.1 uncultured Dehalococcoidaceae bacterium
CTACACCTGGCACTTTTCACGGCGATATACGAGATAGACCTAATGAGAAAGACTTACTGAAGGCTGAAATGTTCATCGAAGAAAAGCTTGAGGAGATAGCCGACAGGTCTACGTTATCGTAAGTAATTTGATATCAATTAATAAAACATAAGATTGTTTCGGGTGGAGTTCGACTCTCTTGCGTTTTTATCTTGGAAAATGCTAACTAAGGGGTGAACTTTATATACGAAGCAGGTCAGGTGGTGGTAGAGTTTAACCAATATAGCCTTTCCTTTTTCTTTTATTCCTGTATTTCATTATTCGGATGATTCTCATTCTGTTTTTAACGAATTGACGTGGCGCGATTGAATTTGACGATATCATATTCCGAGAATTTCTCTCTGATGTGAGTATTTTACATAGCGTTGAGTCTTCGCTAAATTTAGGGAGTGCCTTCATGATCGATCATCGCTTCTTGCTTTTCCTAAAAAATATAATACGGCACAGTAATATAGTGTAAAAATAACTATAATTAATATAACAAAATTGTAAAAACTGGTTCGCCTGCTTCCCGAAAACGATTCCGCATCTTTAATTAGAGTTACATTTATGCGAAGCTGAGTAGTGGGCGAACTAAAAACACAGGATCCTTATTTCAGAGGGAGTTCGACTCTATTTTGTCTCCACCATTTTCCTGGAATTTACGAATATAGTAATAACAATCGTAACGTTTTAGTCATTTGCTCAGCTCGCACAGGCCATTTATTAGCGCATATCTCTGGTTGACCATCTGTTGAAAGCTGTCAATATCGGCTTCTTTTAAGTGGTCGAACTTGCGTACCATCCTGATGAAATCCTGAACTGGCCTGGGATTGGCTACCTCATGGGTAAGGCGGAACCTGCCGTTTTCAGCTTCCCACAACGGGAAATAGTTTGTCCTGACAGCCATGCGGCATACTTCAATCGATGAATCGGTAGCAATACGCCAGCCCATGACGCATGGGGCGAATATGTGGATGTAAACAAATCCTTCACGTACCTTTTCCTTTGCCTTAAGCAGTTTCTTGGCAAAATCCTCAAGATGGCTCAGGGTTGCGGTAGCCGTGTAAGCGGCGTAGTGCATGGCCATGAGCAGGGGCACGTTCTTGGCCGGTGTCGGTTTACCCCGGCTGGCAATACCGGCCGGAGTCGTGCTGGTTGATGCCCCCAGGGGAGTGGTACTACTCCTCTGGTATCCTGTATTCATATACCCTTCGTTGTCATAAGTAATATAAATAATATGCTCGTTTCTCTCCGCGGCGCCACTGAGGGGCTGAAAACCGACATCGGCACCACAGCCGTCGCCGGTGAAGCAGACCACGGTGGCATCTTTACCTGTTTTTTGATAATACCTGGCAATTCCGGTAGCGCTTGAAGCGACTCCTGTCATCAGGCAACTATAGTAAGACATTTTGTGCCAGGTCCCGAGGTTCTGCCCGTAAAAAACGGGTGCTGAGCAACCGGGGCAGCCAACAAGAACGATATCCTTTCCCAGGACTTTCGGTACGAATCTGGCAGCCAGCTCTAGAGTGCATCCGGCACACCAGGCGACCCCTCCAGCGAATTGTTCCTCTCTCTCGCTGAAATAGTCGAAAATTCTTGATTTACGCTTCTTTTCCTGTACCATTTTCTTCCTCTCTATTCCAAAGGAATCCAGGTTACCTCCTGGTAGGGTTTGCCTTGAGCTGCTTGGTGGACTTCATCAACCACTCTTTCGATGTGTGGCAGGGTTATATCCAGATTGGCCAGTCCATCGATGTAACCTAACATCGGCATAAGGCCAATCTCCGGAGTAAGTGCTTTCAACTCCGTAAACATCGGCCCGCAGTTCCACCCGAAATCTACACTCCGGTCAATGACGCCTATAGCCTTCCTGCCCTTGAGTACTTCCGTAAGGCGCTTGCGGGGAAAGGGACGGAATAATCTCAGTTTTACCAGACCGACTTTTATCCCTTCCGACCTCTTGGCATCCACTATTACCCGTGCCGTCCCGGCGGCACCCCCCGAGGCTACCACTATTACCTCGGCATCATCCGTCCGGTATTCCTCTATCTGGCCGCCATAGCTTCTCCCGAAATATTCCCCGAAGTCCCGGTCAATTTCGTCCAGTTTGGCAGCGGCCCGCTCCATAGCGATACATTGCCGGTATCGCAGTTCCACAAATCCTACATCAATACCATGGGTACCACAGCCCAGAGCCTCTCCCGGCATCAGTATCTGCCTTGCCGGCTGCTGCTTTAGAACTGAAAGAAAACGGTCGACGTCCTGCTGTACCGGAATTTCTATGGGAGTTGCCATGTAAGAAAGATAAAAGCCATCGTAATTCACCATCACCGGAAGCTGAATATCGTAATCTTCCGCTAACCGGAAAGCCATTATTATCATGTCAAGGATTTCCTGGCCTTCTTCAACGATAACCTGTATCCAGCCTGTGTCTCTCACGCTGATGATGTCCTGCTGGCCACCTGAGACGGCCAGAATGCCCGGCGACTCGCGATTGGCGATAGCCATCACCACCGGGGCCCGGAAGCCGGAGGCTTGCTGCACGGCGTCATACATGAATGATAATCCCCAAGAGGAAGTAGCTGTAAAAGTCCGGCCACCGGCCATACTGGCACCGGCAACAACGTTCATTGCCGAATTTTCCCCCTCTACCTCAACCATCTCGGCATCCAGCAGGCCACCGGCATGAAACGCCGAGAGTTGCTCGGCTACTTCACTCATCGGGGTTATGGGGTATGAAGTTGCCACATCAGGTCGGCAAAGCATGGCTCCGTAAGCAGCAGCGGCATTGCCTGTAATTACTCTAACTTTACCTTTTTGAGCTATCATCGGCGAATTCTCCTTCCGGAATCATCGAAATTGCTCCCCGGGGGCATTCCTTTGCACAAATCCCGCACCCTTTGCAGAACTCAAGGTTGGGAGAAAAATAATCTCCCATGTCTCTTATACATTGTGGCGGGCAGTAGAGGGCACATAGACCGCAGTAATTACACTTCTCTTTATCCAGGACTGGCCTTTCTACCCGCCAGCTCCCCGTATCGAGACAAAGGAGTGTCTCCTTACCATTTGACCAGGCACCCTCACAATTGAAGATGAACTCATGCTTGATTACCATAAGATTGTCTCCTCTATGATTTCATTGAATTGTCCGGGTACTGACTATATGTTACTTATGTCGAAGGCATGTCTCTTTTTAGTTTAGAATATCCCAATCACAAACGTGGCGTCAACTTGTTATTATGTGGTGAGTAAGCAGAATATAATCACCAACTAAAAGAAATGTAACTGAACATTGTTTCAGGTGGGGTTCGACTCTACTCTGTCTCCCCGTCCACAGTGAGACAGAATGTCCCTTGATTAAGTATTACAGATACAAGCCTTAGATTAGCTTGTTAATGTGAAAGCCGGGTCATCTATACACAGTACTGACATTCGTGCCATAGCGCCTCATTGAATAAAAAGTCAAATAATTGTATATTTTCAGGAGGGCCGAAGAACCGCTAGCTTTCACACGTTACCGAGTTTCAAGGTTGGTTGGTTCACGGATACCTTGGTATAGCTGATCTATCAACTTGTACAAAGGGTAGACGTTGCCATTAAGATGCTTGTTTTTAAACGAGAGGAGAATAACTAAATGTCAGATAAAGGAGAGAGAGTAAAAACTCAGGAGCCGATGAAAACTGTCCTGAAATCACTGGCACAGTGTTCCTTTACCGCCAATGGTGACCCCTCAGCGGTTGATGTCAGGGATGGGAGAATCATCAGGATTCGGCCCCACCACTATGACGAAAAGTACACCAGGGAACAGATTAACCCATGGAAGGTTGAGAAGGACGGGAAGGTCCTCGAAGCACCCCTGAAAGACATGATAGCCCCCTATCAGCTTGCTTACAAAAAGCGTGTCTACTCACCCAACAGGATCAAGTATCCGCTCAAGAGGATTGATTGGGACCCGAATGGTGAGAGAAACCCGCAGAACCGGGGCAAAAGCAAATATAAGAGAATTTCCTGGGATGAAGCCACCACTATCATAGCCAATGAGATTAAGCGGATACAGGAGAAGTATGGGCCATATGCCGTACTCTGCCAGGGCGACGGACACGGGGAAACCAAGACCATACATGGCCCACACGGATGCCAGATGCTGCTTATGCATATCGCCGGAGGCTACACACTGGTTGTCAGGAACCCCGATAGCTGGGAAGGGTGGTACTGGGGAACAGCGCATATGTGGGGCGGCAATATCGACTGTGGACACATGACGCCCGCTGACAATATACTCAATGATGTGACTCAGCATACTGAAATGCTGGTGCATATCGGGGCTGACCTGGAGACTGCTCCCTGGGGTTTTGCTGGCCAGTTCCCAACCAATGTTCTATATTTCTGGACCAGCCTCGGTAAGAAACAGGTGTTCATCAGCCCCGATCTCAATTACTCAGCCGCAGTTCATGCTGATAAATGGATTCCCATACTGCCCAACACCGATGCGGCTCTGCACCTGGCCATAGCTTACATCTGGATAACCGGGGGAACGTATGATAGAAATTACGTAGCTAACCACGTGGTTGGTTTTGACAGGTTCTCGGATTACGTTCTGGGTAAGGAAGACGGAGTGCCCAAGACACCTGAGTGGGCTTCTACGAAGTGCGGTGTCCCGGAATGGACGATAAAGGCACTGGCCAGGGAATGGGCCAAAAAAGTGACGTCTACGATACATTATTATGGTGGTTCCTACATCAGGGGACCGTATTCCCATGAACCAGCCAGGCTCGAAGCTTGTTTACTGGGTATGCAGGGGCTGGGCAAGCCGGGTGTCCATCAGTATAACAAGATGATGGGCGGAGACCATTTCCCGACGAGGGATTTACCTCGTCCGGTTATAGAAATAAGTCCTGAATTTCAGAAAGCAGCCTGGTCAGGGTTCAGGCAGCTATTTTTTGACCCACCAAAACAGGTCATTCCCAAGGTCCTTCTTCATCAGGCTATTCTCCATCCGCCGGTCACTTCCTGGGGCAGCACAGGACAATTCATACCGGTCGAAGACCAGTTCATTAAATATACCTATCCCATTCCTGAAGAAGAAGGTGGCTCGGAGGTTCGCATGATATGGATGGACAATCCATGCCGCACCACCTGCTGGAATAATGCCAACCTCTCCATTGATGCTTTTAGAAGCCCCAAGATAGAGTGTCTTGTCATCCAGCACCCGTGGCTGGAGAATGACACCGTCTTTGCCGATATTATCCTGCCCACCAATACCAAGCTCGAAGAAGAAGACATAGCACAACTCCATAAAGCACCGCTCAAAGGTATGACTATTGAAGAGCGGGCGATTGAGCCGATTGGCGAGTCCATGAGCGATTATGAGGCGGTTGGCGAGGTAGCCAAGAAACTGGGTCTCTATAAGGAATATACAGGTGGTTTGACTGTTCAGGAGAAAATAAAACTTGGCTTCGAACGTTCAGGCTTGCAGGAACTTATTAGCTGGGAAGAATTCGAAGAAAAGAAATACTTTATTACGCCGACAGCACCGGACTGGCAGAAGACACCTTCCGGATTGAGACTCTTTTACGAAGACCCCGAAAAGAACCCCCTGGGGACTCCCACCGGCAAGCTGGAGTTCTACTCACAGAGGCTGGCTGAGCACTTCCCCGACGATGAAGAAAGGCCGCCTCTTCCAAAATGGATTGAGAAAGGGCCCAGCCATGATGAAAGGCTCTCCAGCAAAAGAGCCAGGAAATACCCGCTGCTACTAATGTCAAATCACCCGAGGTGGCGAACGCACGCTCAGAGTGATGATATTTCGTGGACCAGGGAAATCCCCACCTGTAAGGTCAAGGGCTGGGACGGCTATATGTACGAGCCGATCTGGATACATCCAGTGGATGCCGCTAAGAGAGGCATAAAGAGCGGCGACATCGTTAAGTTACACAACGAGAGAGGTATTGTTCTCGGTGGAGCCATCGTCTGGGAGAGGATAATGCCCGGAGTGGTATCCCAGGACCACGGGGCCAGGGCTGACATGATTGCCACCGGGCCTGATGAATACATTGATAGAGGAGGTGCCAATAACCTGATATCACCGGAAAACGGAACCTCTCAGAACTGCTGGGGCATGGCTACCAGTGGCTATCTGGTTGAGGTAGAAAAGGTCACCATGGCTCAGATGGAAGAATGGAGACAGAAATATCCCGAAGCATTTGAAAGAGAATATGACCCGGCTTCCGGGTTGCGCTTTAATGCCTGGGTTGAAGGAGGCATGTAACCGTTGAAGCTGTTACTCAGTGAAAGACTTATCCGGTATCGGCTTGAGTTGTTTGATACCTGCCCCGGTCGGGACACTGAGGCTTATATTGAAAATAAAACATCGGGCATGGCGTAGTCTGGTAGCGCTCCGCGTTCGGGATGCGGAGGTCGGCAGTTCCAGCCTGCCTGCCCGGATAACCAGCTTCCAGATTAAAATATCCTCTTTCTTCCTGCTTCGGTGGCAGGACAGCGGGTAATTACGCCCCCCAATTTATCTGAAAATATAGTCAGAGAAAGGATAATGGTAAACATGCCAGCAAGGAAAGGCGGAAAAATGGTAACAAAGGATTATGGTAAAATCCCTGAGCAGGTAAAGTATAGCTTTGATGTGCCACCTCCCCCGATTCCATCCGGGGACATTAAAGAAACATTTACCACGGATATCGTCGTCATCGGTGCCGGGACTTCCGGCAAATCTGCGGCGCTCTCAGCCGCGGAGGCAGGCGCCAGGGTCATCCAGATTGATAAGTACACTACCTTCAGGTGGGCCGGTGGGCATATTGCCGCTATCGGCAGCAGATTACAGAAAAAACTGGGGATTGAGGTTGACAAGGACGATGTCTGCCTACAGCTTATGAGATATGCTGGCAACAAGCCTGACCAGAGATTTTACAGGCTGTGGGCCGACCATAGTGGTGCCGTCATGGACTGGCTGATGGATATGATCGACCCCTTGGGTATTAAGACGGTTATGTACCAGGCGCCGTTCCCTGAAGGCTTTGATTGGCGGCAAGAATATTATCCGGAATTCCCGGTCTGCCACTGGCAGACCGACGGCACCAGCATGACTCTCAACCACGGCCTTCTTCTAAATGCCGTTCAGGACCGCACCTTAAAGCTCGGTGTTGAAATCCGTTATCAGACCCGGGCCGTACAACTGGTCAGGCAGGGGAAGGGCAGAGTTACCGGCGTTATCGCCCGTGACAAAGATGGTAATTACTTGCTGTTTAACGCCCGCAAGGCCGTGATACTCTGCACCGGCGACTACGGCAATGACCCCGAGATGATGCAGAAATACTGCCCTATTGCCGCTGATGTTGCCCTGGAAAATAACATTTACATGAAAAACCCGTTTTTTACTATGGAATCCCCGGAACCGCTGAATATCGGTGACGGCCATATGATGGCCATGTGGATTGGTGCCGTTATGGAGCCGGGACCGCACGCACCGGTTGCCCATTCCACCATAGGCGCCCTGGGTAACAGCCCCCATCTACGCGTCAACATCGAGGTTAACAGATACGAAAACGAAGATGTTCCCGGTCAGAGCATCGCTAACGCCCTTATCCGCCAGCCGGGTAAAAAAGTCTGACAAATATATAACCGCAAGTGGCCGGAAGAATTACCGAAAATGGGCGTGGG
>CAZPQB010000124.1:0-7624 GCA_964588605.1 uncultured Dehalococcoidaceae bacterium
CTTCCGCTTCCCGGAGCACGGCGATGATCTGTTCCTCGTTGTACTTCCTGGCTTTCATGAGTCCTCCTGGTTTCTTTATTATACCGGAGAACTCTAGTCCATGGCGTAGCTGTTCTCGGGGGTAAGGTCACAGAAACCTTAAATTCGAAGTTCAATCTGAGTTAGGGTTGAATATACTTTTTCCCCTCTAGTACTATACGGGCATCTACAGCGATAGCGCTATCGTGATAAGCAAAAATCGGATTAAGTTCAAGTTCCTTTGTCTGGGGGTTATTCTCCATGAAATCAGAAACACGCAGAATATATTCTTCCAACAAAGAAATATCGACTGGTTCACGTCCACGATAGCCTTTGAGCAAAGCGTATCCTTTTATTTCCTTAATCATTTGGATGGCATCTTTTCGAACAAGTGGAATAAGCCTAAACGAAACATCCTTTAGGACTTCAACAAATATCCCACCGAGACCGAACATGAGTACTGGACCGAATTGTGAATCTCTATGAGCACCAATGATTACCTCTATACCTGGGCTAGCCATTTTCTGTATTGATACTCCCTCTATTTTGGCCTCAGGATATTTTTGAGTAGCAGACGCGATTATCTCTTTATAGGCTCTCTTTATGTCGTCCTCATTGTTCAGTTCTACTCTTACCCCACTAAAATCACTTTTATGAATAATATCATGGGAGCATATCTTCATTACCAAAGGGAAACCCATTTCTCTACCATACGTAATTGCATCTCGCTCTGATGTAGCCAACCTAGTTTCAACAACATTTATACCTGCCTCACTAAGGATTTCTTTGGACTCTATCTCTGTCAATGTTAACCTGCCCTGTTCAAGGGCGTCCCTGATAATTTGATTTTCAGTAATACCGGACTTAGCGGTTGCATCCTCATTATTCAATTTATTCTCTAAAACATAATCGGCGTAACAAACCATTTTATATAATGAAAAAGCCGCCCTTTTTGGCTCTGAATAAGCAGGAATATGGTTTACCAAGAGAAATTTCAGTTGATCCTCCACTAATCCTCCAATCTCAAACAGGCAAGCTACCAATGGTTTATTTATTTCCTTAGCGGCATCAGCTATACTATTAACGCTTAGTGGACAATCAGGCGCAGTAATGCAGATTAACATATCTACATTGTCGTCTTCAGCTAGTAATTTAACTGTCTCGCCATATAATTGAGGATTCATTAACATACCAACACCGACATCAACAGGATTATTCGCAGCAGTTCCCACCGGAGGTAGTATTTGGGTTAATCTTCTTGAGGTTTGCTCACTGAATTCAGCGATTTCTAGCCCCATCATGGTACAATTATCAGCCGTACCTACGTTGGTCCCCCCCATACCTGATATTATTGCTACTTTCCTTCCCTTTGGTAGTGGCAGCCAAGAGAAGGCCAATAAGCAGTCGGTCATCTCCTCAAAACTATTTACGTTAATAATTCCAGCCTGCTTGACCATTGTTTCCCAGACCTGTTTGGATCCAGACAGGGCACCTGTATGTGCCAGCGCTGCCTTAGCACCGGTTTCTGTAAGTCCACCTTTCCAGATTATTATTGGCTTTTGTTTAGAGATATTCTTAGCAAGCTCGTAAAATCTTCTTCCATCTTCTATACCTTCAATATAGCCACCGATGATTTTGGTCTCAGCATCTGACCCAAAATATTCCAGAAAGTCCATAGAATTTAAATCAGATTCATTACCGCAACTTACCACCTTATTGAATCTAATGTTTTTACTGACAAGAACCTGGCTTGTGTAGTCATTAAATGAACCACTTTGTGCAAATACACTTACACCTCCGCTTTCTGTAGTCAACCCACCGGCAGTCAGAGAACCTGGTAATGTGAGTAGCTTTGATGAGGGAACATATAGACCATTAGTATTTGGACCAATAAGCCTTGTACCTACTTTTCGGACTATTTGAGCCATCTCTTGCTCGATTTTCTTACCTCCCTCACCTTTCTCTCCAAAACCAGCGGTAAATAGTACTATCCCTTTTACCCTTTTATCAGCGCATTCCTGTACTACCCTAAATGCCTCTCCGGGCGGTATAAGCAGTATCGCGAGATCTACCTCATACGGGATATCCTTCACACTCCTATAAGCCTTCAAACCAAGTAGATCTTGTTCACGTGGATGTACTGGATATATATTCCCAAAACCCATTCTGATAAACCCTTTTAAAAATAGATTACCAAAACTTCCTTCCCTGCTCGAAGCTCCTATAATGGCAACTGATTTGGGGTGAAAAATGGAATCAAGTTGCGTTGCGGTATCATTCGTTATCATTCTATTAGGCTTTCCTCCCAATTCTGGAATTCTCTACTAAATGTGCTATTTGCTATGGGGTGAATTGAACTATCAATAACCGCATCTGTGATGGTGACTTATCTCTATATAGGATATCACCTTTTTAGTTAGGGTTACGGGTATTGTAATTGTCCTTGTCTTATTCCCAATCATAATGTGGATTTTCGTACTATTTTGCCACATATAAACCTGTATATTCAAGCGACTCGTTATGTAAAAAAGGAACCTATCTGGATTAATCCATTGGACGCTGTGAAGAGGGGTATAGAAAGTGGCGACGTGGTTAAAGTATACAACGATAGGGGTGCTGTTCTTGGTGGTGCCTATGTAACCGAGCGAGTAATGTCCGGAGTAGTATACATCGACCAACGGAGCTAGGTATGACCCAATAATTCCAGGCGAACTGGATAGAGGAGGAGCGATTAACACGATATCCCCACGAAAAACAAACTCCAAGAAGGCCACGGGGATGGCTACAAGCGGGTTCTTAGTTGAGGTTGAGCCAATCAACTTAGGAGAGCTGATAAGGAAGTACCCCGAAGTATTCAAAAGACCATATTACCCTGCCCCTGGACTACTTATGGAGCGAGTCTTAATAAGCTCATCATAAAAGTATTGACAGAAATTGAAAAGCGGTGCTAGCATAAGAGTATTTCAAACTAGGCTAATATTAACCCTGAATATTGATATTATGTAGTATCCCAGTACTCTTATTTAATAAGCTGAATACTGGTAAAGGGTGGTGAGTATTAGTGGGGAAAGCAAGGATATGGTCTTTGGCGAAGGGCTCAGAAGACGCAAGTATTGACGTATTTTGAGCCCTTCTGTATGTAGATGGCTAAGTGTGAATATAATGGCTAAAAATCAGAAAGGAGGTGATATCCGAAGTAACCATTTAATATCTCGTAGAGCAAAGTCTCATTAAACAAGGAGGGATTCAAATGAAAAAGAGAGGATTTCTGGTAATATTGGGTAGCATTTGTCTGGTTTTAGCATTGGCAGCTTGTACTGCGCCAGCTACAACACCCACACCAACACCAGCGCCATCACCCGCCCCAACTCCCGCTCCAGCACCGTCTCCAGCCCCAGCCCCACCCCAGGTAATCGAGTTAAAGTGTGCCACTTACTTCGGTGCCCCCGCCGCCCAGTCCCAAACGTTGGAACAGTTCTGCAAGGATGTGGGGGAACAAACCGGCGGCAAGATAAAGATTGATTTCTATGCTGGTGGTACATTGCTTAGCGCTCCGGCGATGTATCAGGGGATAATTGACGGAGTTGCTGACATCGGCTACGCTCCTATTCACTACACTGCCGGCCGCTTTGCCGTTACTGAAGTTATTACGTCAACTCTAGGCTGGCCTAGTGCCTGGGTAGGTGCTCATGTGGCTAATGAATTCTACAATAAATTTAAGCCGGCAGAGTGGGATGATACGAAAGTGCTGTGGATACACGCCAACGAACCTAAAGTCATCTACACCAAGAAGGCAGTGCGCACGCTGGAAGACCTCAAGGGGCTAACAATAAGAGCCCCCGGCAGTCCCGGTGATATTATTACAGCACTAGGTGCAACCCCGGCTCCAACACCGACATCAGAAATGGCTGACGCGATATCTAAAGGTGTTATCGATGGAGCATTTTTGCCCTATGAGACACTCAAGACGTTCAAGACTGCCGACGTAGTCGATTATATCACTGCATGCTGGAACATTGGCAGCACCGACTGTTTCTATTTGGTAATGAACAAGGACGCCTATAAAAAGCTTGATACGCTACCAGAGGCTAAGGCAGTCTTTGATAGGCTTTGTGGGCAGTATTTCGAGTATTTCGCTGGCTTGGTGTGGAATCAGATAGACTTTGCCGGGTTGGATTATGCCGAAGGTTTGGGCGTACAAGTCATTGAGTTATCCGCGGCAGAGGCGGCCAGGTGGGAGGCAGCCGCCGCACCAGCAGTAGAGAAGTATAGAACAGCGATGGTTGGTAAGGGATACTCCGCGGCGGAGGTTCAAGGCTGGATCGACTTCATTAAAGAGCGAATTGACTACTGGACTGCCAAGCAGATAGAGTTAAAGATTCTATCGCTAACCGGGCCCGTGGGGATGAGGGCACAATAGCGTATTATGATGAATAGGCGGCTGGCCTGATGAGAATCTGGTAGCGGTGGGGGTGATAAGGCGGACGAAGCTGAGGGGTTAGGCTTTAGAGCCTGATTGTTGGTCAATCTATTTTACCACCGCAGGTTGAGTGCGGGGGCTGTGCCCCCGCACCCGGTGAGGTTGGTTGAGCGAAGCCCCTAGGCAATAGAGGTCAGATTTTAATAGTGAGGGTTCAAGTAATGTTGAGCAAATTGGACAAGTTCAACCATCGGGTAAGTGGCTGGTTTGAGTGGCTAGGGATGGCTGGACTGCTGTTGATGATGTTTATCACTTTCATCGATGTCGTCGGGGCTAAGTTATTTGCTTGGCGTCTCCCCGGTGCTCTTGACATAGTTATGGTTTCCCAGGCAGTAGCCATTGCCTTCGCTGCTGCCATGTTGCTAATCTTAGACAGACATGTTCAAGTAACGTTTCTTGTCGACCGGATGCCAAGGCATATCCAAGCGGTTACCAAGAGCATTATTCATTTTTTGGAGTTAGGACTCTTCATTCTGATTGTTTGGCGCCTTTTTGTGTTCGGTCACTACATGCAAACGGGGGGTGAGGGAACCGGGACTATCCGCATACCCCTTTATCCTTTCGGCTATGGTATGGCCGTTGCCCTTATCCCGGTCTGTTTGGTGATTATATTAAGAATTGTTAACTCATTAGCTAGGGCGGTGGGAAGATGAACCCGGCTACCATCGGCATTATTGGCATCGCCGTTATGCTCATCATGTTCCTTCTCAGAATGCCGGTTGCCTTTGCCATGGCCCTTGTTGGCTTGGCTGGTTTTGCTTGCTTAACTGGCCCAGAACCGGCATTCAGTACTCTCGCTCGAGACGTCTTCGAGCAATTTACCTCTTACCCGTTATCTGTCATCCCCATGTTTATTCTCATGGGTACCTTTGCCTATGCATCGGGAATCAGCCGAAGGCTTTACGAGGCAGGCTATGCCTGGGTAGGGCAGTCCCGTGGTGGTCTGACCATGGCCACCGTGCTTGCCTGTTCCGGTTTTGCTGCCATATGCGGGTCAACAACGGCTACGGCGGCGACAATGGGCAAGATAGCCCTTCCGGAGATGAAGAGGTATAACTACGATGATACACTGGCCACCGGTACTGTTGCCGCCGCCGGCACGCTGGGCATTCTTATCCCGCCGAGCACTATCTTCATCGTCTACGCACTATTGACCGAGCAGTCCATTGGCAAACTTTTCGTCGCCGGGGTATTGCCAGGGTTACTTCTTACTCTATTCTTTATCGCAACCGTTTTTCTTATTTGCCTGCGCAATCCTAGCCTCGGTCCCGCGGGACCACCAACCACGTGGCGATATAAGTTAAGGGCGGTTGGCGGACTTACTGAGACCGTGGTTTTGTTCCTTTTTATCATCGGGGGATTATTTCTTGGTTGGTTCAGCCCCACTCAGGCGGGGGCGATGGGAGCCGTTGGTGCTTTAGTCATCGGCCTAGCCCGGCGAGAGCTTACCTGGCAAAGATTTGTTGAGGCTACCAAGGACGGCTTGCGAACAGCTTGTATGGTCTTATTCATTATTACCGGGGCTGTAATCTTCGGTCACTTCATGACTATAACTCGGATACCCTTCATGCTGGCTGACTGGATGGCGGGGCTTCCTCTACCGTCAACGGCTATTATTGGGATCATAGCCTTCGTATTTTTCATAGGCGGCTTCTTCATGGACTCTATGGCTTTAACCGTGCTACTTATCCCTATCTTCTTCCCCTTACTCATGAACCTTCAAGTTGACCTGATATGGTTTGGGGTCATAGTTGTACTACTGGCCGAGATGGGGGTAATCACACCACCAGTAGGGGTAAATGTATTTGTGATTAAAGGGATTGCTCCCGATGTACCCCTTGAGAGTATCTTTAAGGGGATATTCCCCTTCCTTGCGGCATTGATTGTTTGTTTGATTATACTAATAGCTTTACCCCAGATTGCCACCTTTTTGCCTAGTTTTGCCCGCTATTAGGCCAAGAATACACAAAGCCAGAAAGTTCAATATATCCATAGCATTGACATTACTCATGAAAGTGTTATATTGTTCATACCACAGCTAATAAAAAGGAGGTGAACTGATGCAAGCATATTGCGTCAAGTGCCGCGCCAAAAAGGAGATGAGGAATCCCAAAAGCATAACCATGAAGAACGGCAAACCGGCGACTCAGGGTATATGTCCGGTATGTGGCACCAAGATGTTCAGAATCGGCAAGAGCTAGGTATACTCCAACATAGCCGATAGAATAAAAAGGGGCTGGATATTCCCGGTATCGGCTTTGTTGTCTAGCTCCTCTTTTTTGTCCTCCAAAGACAACGAAACGAGCTATTGTTGGTCTTTGAACACTTGCTTTATCAATCCTGCAACTTCATCGGATTTAATTCCGCCTTGTTCAGAATCAGACGATGTTATCAGTATGCCTTTCACACCCCCACCTTCTTCGAACGGCAGTATTCCTTGCTCGCGATACCATACGAGTTTGGCATTCCAGCGCTCTCGGTAATCCTTGTTTGCCAGCATACCCAGATGTTCCCAATAATAGGTGAGACCTGACTCTGAATCTTCTATCGTTAAATCTGGGTAACGCTCAGTGCCGTCTTTACCTATGAACTTCTGTTCATATACGTAATCTATAATTGCGGAATAAAGATTATCGGCAATGATGACTTCTGACTTAGAACGCACTGGCTCCCCTCGCCTAGTCTTATTTACTAGCGCGCTCTCCAGAAAACGGCCATTTACTATTATCAGTTCGGGTGCTCTGAATAGATTGGTATATCGGCCGGCTATTTCGGAATAGAAGCTAGCAGAATATTTTTTGAATTCTTCCCAAGGACCCTGGTGTAGGACAACCACACGATTGCGCTGCCGTGTCAATGCCGTATAAAGGAGTTCACGTGACAGTACCCAGCACGGATTCGGTAACACTAGCAGGCAGAGACCGAATTCGCTACCCTGAGCTTTATGCGCAATAATGCTTATGAGTCCAGTTTTAATCTATTATACCAAAAAAGTAACCCGGTATTATTTCCCTTTTCTTCAACAATAAGATTTCCTAATTACTTGTCAAGCTAAATCTTATTGACTGTTGACCCTCCGTTAATTAAACTGATTTTTGGGGATGGTCGCTTTCACAGGCTGAGGAG
>CAZPQB010000125.1:0-7617 GCA_964588605.1 uncultured Dehalococcoidaceae bacterium
TCGCCCATGCTTCGGCGGAAATCGGGGTACTTTTCACCACTCTGGTACTGATTACAGGGCCTATATGGGCGAAACCGGCCTGGGGAATCTGGTGGACCTGGGATGCTCGCCTGACGACATCGCTGGTGCTGTGGCTGATTTATGTTGCCTATCTTCTGGTACGCAGTTTTGCTACCGAGTCGGCCCGCGGTGCCAGATACGGCGCGGTGGTGGGCATTGTCGGATTCATTGACGTCCCGGTTGTTTTTATAGCGGTAAGCCTCTGGCGGACACAGCACCCGACCGCTATTATCTTTGAAGGCGGACTCACCACACCAATGCTCATGACGCTGGTGGTGTGTGTGGTCGCTTTTACGGTGCTGTATGTCCTGTTGACCATTCAGAGCGCCAACCTGAAGGCGATGCAGGCAAACATCGAACGTTTAAGGAATATTTACCTGGAGTAGGAGGACAACAGTATATGGAGAATTTAGGTTATCTCATGGCGGCGTACGCCGTCATCTGGGCAGTTGTCTTCGGTTATATATTATTCATGCAGAGAAAGCAGAGAAGACTGCAGAGGCAGTTGGACCGGCTGCAAGAGTCCGAAGATACTGCGAAAACAATAGATAATGAATAGCGTTACCTTTATCTGTACATGATTACGGGCGTTCTGTGCCCGCTGTTTTTCACCTTTCCTCGTTCCTGAAGATAATATTCAGGGACGCTCATTTTCCTCAACCGCCAATCCGGCAGCTTTGATTAAGGCTGCCGCCTTTCTAGTCATCCACGAATAAAAAACCACGGCCTGTCGTGTTAGCTATCATGCGCACACTTCATATTATTTTTACATTCAGTGCGGTGTTTTTTATGTTTTGTTTATTACCTATGCTGTACATTAGTACCAAATAGAAAGTAGGGGTCAGAGCTGTTTGAAGAGTCGATTTGGCAGTATTTTAACGGCCATCATCCTTGTCACCGTCGTGATGTTTCTCGCCGTGGACGTTGGTTTTTCCCTGTACAATCCAGACCGAATTGATGCCACGCCGCCTATCTGCACGCTGAACGTCATCGGCGGGAGTACTAAAGTGCAAACAAAGGACGCATTGACCTGGGCAGACGCCGAGGATGGCATGATACTGGAACCGGGGAGTCGGGTAAGGACTGAAGCTGATTCTTATTCATCGCTTACTTTTTCTGAGGGGACGACCACAAAGCTTGAGCCCGATACCGAGATGATAGTATCGAAACTGGGAGGCAATCAAGATAATCAACCTGGTACTGTGGTGCTGAAGCAGCGTACAGGCAAGACATGGAATCAAGTATCAAAGCGGCCTGATGATAACGGTTCTTTCCGGATAGAAACATCATCGGCTGATATTGTAGTCCACGGCACTCTGTTCTCAACCGAAGTCGATGAATCGGGTAAGACGCTAATTCAAACAACGGAAGGCCTGGTAAACGTAAACGCCCAGGGGCAGGCGGTGCTGGTTGCCGAGGGGCAGCAGACCGAGGTCGCAGCCGGTGCCGCGCCGTCGATTCCGGCACCAATGACACCAGCCAGGAGTGAACTGGTTTTCACGATAAGTGAGCCGGTGGTCGGACTGGTCGTTGACCCGAGCGGGTCAATGACCGGTTATCTTGCGGACGGCTCGCCGCTAAATCAGATATGTGGTTCGCGTTTGTCCTCGCCTGAAGATGCGTATAACACCATCCGAATCAGTGAGCCGGGTACAGGTGAGTATTCCATCGTGCTGCACAGCACCATTGATAGCGATAGCACGGTAGGTGTCGAAGGATTTGTCGAAGGTAAAAGCACCTTCCTGCATACCGAATCGTGCAACATTACGGCGGCCAATGAAATGGTGCTGAAGCTGCATCTTGATGTCCTTGATGGCTTGATGCTGGGGGCTGCCGTACAAAAACCCGGGCAGACGGAAGTCGAGCCGGCGTACGTAGCCTCAAATCTGAAGACAGCTGGCATAGAGGCGGAGGCTGCTAAGTCAACGCCGAAAGCGCCGCGTGATGACAAAGCTACGCCCGCGGAATCAGAAAATAAAGAGGTATCGGGTGAGCAATCGCTCTGGTATAACCCGGAAAGTGATTATAAATTGAATCCGTGGATTGTTGCCTGCGGCGTTATCATGCTGTTCGGCGTAATATTTACCATTGTCTGGAGGAAGATTTAAAGAGATAAGGCAGGTTTCTTTTAAGGAGACTTATGTTTCAATTAACCATCCATAGCGTCGTTCAGTTCGCCAGCCTGATTATTTATATCATTCTCATCGCCTTAATCCTGTATTCCAAGCAGGTCAGGATGAAGAAGCCGTTTGCGGTTTTCCTGATAGCGGCGGCGGGCATGAGTTTAACCAGTATGCTCATGAATCTGCGGCTGCCTTACGAGCAGATGGTCGTCTGGAAGATGCTGGTGCCGCTGTTCGCCACCTGGGCGCTTGTCGCCTATGCTCGATTTATCGCTGCTTTCATAGGTCGAGGCACAAAAATAATCGGCCGGCTGGGATATACATGGCTGGCCCTTGTTTTTGCCCTGGTAATACTCGGTTATCTTGTCCAGGGATTTACCCTTATAGACAATGAATTTATTGCGGTGTATTGCGGACATATCCTTAATTCCCTTGCCCTGGTCAATGTGTTCGTCATGGTGGCAATAGTCTTCTTCCTCGTCGGAAGATTGAAAGAAGCCGCCGACCCTGACGAACGCAACAGGACTGCCTATCTGCTGGCCGGTCTCGGGTTCATGATTGTCGCCAATACAACCAATGTTATTAGCCAGAATAACTATTACACCTTATCTCAAATTGGCTACGCCGTGAATGCCGTCCTGATTACCTGCACCCTTATCAAATATCGTTTGCTTGATATCCAGATAATCATGAAGAAATGGATGGTATATACCGGGGTCACCATCTGCGTTACGCTGGCTTACCTTGCCTTATTGCTGGGTCTGAGCAACCTGCTGCGCCTTCTGCCACCGAATCTGGGTATCCCGGCTACAATCGTCATGGTGGTTTTATTCGCCTATCTCTTCAACTGGGCGAAAGCAGCCCTGGACAAAGGTGCGGACCGGTTATTTTACGGGAAACGTTACGTTCACCGGCAGATGTTACTCAACTTTGCCGGCAAGATGAGCAACTTCATTAATATGAAGGAAATCGCGAATGCCCTGACGGGGCCTCTGGCAAAGGCAATTAGAGCGAAGCAGGTGGGACTGATGTTGCCCGCCGGTAACTACTTCGCTACTAAATATGTCGCCAGGCTGACCGAAGAAGAGCAGGTGGCGCCGGTGACGTTGCGGCGTAATAGCCTGCTTATCCGGTGGCTGGAAGAGAAGCGCAGGCCACTCTTAAGGAAGAGCGTGGAAAACGACCTCGAATTTAGCATACTGTCAGAGGAAGACAGAAATGTACTCAGCACATCTCAGATTGAAATTCTGTGCCCGATAATCAGCAAGCACAATCTCCTGGGCATTCTGGCGTTAGGTGAAAAGCAGCCACAGGGTCATTACTCCCGTGACGATATAGACCTGGTATCGACGTTAGCTCATGAGTCGGCGGTGGCCATAGAAAACGCACAGATTTATTCTATCGCCAGGGAGAGAGCCGATAATGACGAACTGACAGGTCTGTGTAATCATCGCTATTTCCAGGAAGCGCTTAATAAAGTAATCGAGGATAGTGCCCTGTCTGGTGATGATTTCGCCCTGCTGTTTATCGACCTGGACCTGTTTAAGACGTACAACGATATCTATGGCCATGTCCTGGGTGACGAACTGCTGAAGAAATTCGGCAAGCTTATCCGGAGTTCGATTAGAGATGCGGATATCGGTGCAAGGTATGGTGGTGACGAGTTTGCCTGTATCCTGCTGCAAACAAATCTGGAAGGCGCCCAGGCGGTAGCGGAAAGGATTCGCCAGAGACTGGAAGCCTACATGGAGCAAAAGGGTATCAGAGTAACCTGCAGCATTGGTGTCGCCTGCTGGCGAGTTGACGGCGTTATGCGCGAAAAGATCGTGCAAGCAGCCGACGAGGCACTATATGAGGCCAAGCGTCTGGGAGGCAACCGGGTATGCTTGGCCAGCAAAATCGATGCCCAGGAGTCAATGCCAAAGGAAACCGCAGTCAGGGCGGACAATGACGAGGCTGTTGAGAGTATCGTCTATGCTCTGGCAGCCACGGTTGATACACGCGACCACTATACTTACGGCCATTCAAAAGCAGTGTGTAGATATGCAATGGAACTTGCCGAGGCCATGGGCTATTCCAAAGAAAGAATGCAGCAAATCCGGTCGGCGGCGTTGCTTCACGATATCGGCAAGCTGAACCTTCCGGATAGTATACTTACCAAGCGGGAACCGCTTAATGAATATGAATGGGAGATGATAAGGCATCATCCGGAGCTGGGTGCCGGTATCATTAAATACATCGTCGGTTTACGTGGTTGTCTGGATGCCGTGCTCTTTCACCACGAGCGTTACGATGGTAAGGGTTATCCCAGGGGGCTGAGCGGGGAAGACATACCGCTTGATGCGCGAATCATGGCTGTTGCGGATTCCTATGATGCCATGATATCGGAGCGCGGATACAAGAAGAGGAGTCTGACCGAGGAAGAAGCCATCCAGGAACTGGAGAGATGCGCCGGCACACAGTTTGACCCTGAACTCGCCAAGGTCTTTATCAATATACGCAGGAAATCGATAACACCTACGATAAACCTGGAGGAAATTGTAAATAAATAAAGCAAGAGGAGGATTTTATCAGGCGTGTCAACCGGTGTATTGCCGGATTGAAGGTTAATGTCAGGAGGTTATTAACGATAAATTGACAGGTAAATATCACAGTTATTATAATTTTTTTGGTAATAATAGAGCCTGGAAAGCACTTCTCCGGGGTAGAAAAAAGCCAATCACCACCCGGAATCAGTCAGAATGTCTGTAGACTGTAAGCTTCAAAAAAACACGAATGCCAAGCTAATAATGACTGTGAAAAATTCTACCTCTTTTGGTGAGAAGTGTTATTATGGTTATAGCGAATAATAAAACCAGATATATGAGAAGTTCTCAGGGGGACAGGGAAATTTACGTAGATACTCCAGAGTACACCACGAGGCTGGAGCTGCTTTATGAGGTTGCCCAGAAGGCGACGTCATATTCAGAGGTCCTGAAGCTGATACAGGATATCCTGAATGTGACTCAGCGGATACTGCAGGCTTCATCCGTATCTCTGCTTCTCATTGACAAAGGAAGAGGGGTACTCTACTATCAGCCCGCTGACGGCAAGGCGGTAGATGGACTGCGTCAGGTAAACCTGGACGTGGCTTCGGGGATTATCGGCAGGGTAGCCCGTAGTGGCGTGCCGGTTATTGCCAATGATGTCTCCAAGGAGAAGCACTTCGATAAGGATATAGATGAGGTTCCTGGTATTACCGCCAAGTCAATAATGGCGGTGCCGCTCACCAGAGGAGACAAAGTTGTCGGTGTTCTCAGGGTAATAAATAAAGTTGATGGAAGTACCTTCAGCGAGCAGGACTTAACAGTCCTTGAGGGACTAGCGTCAACAGAAGCCCTGCTAATACTGGTATCAATGGTAATTACGGCTTTAAACAGTATCAATCTGTACGAGACAGAACCTGATTGGCATGAAACGGTAATTGAGTCCCTGGTGTCGGTGGCGGACATAGAAGGCCCCTATGCCACCGGGCACTCTCAACGGGTGAGGGAATATACCATGATGGCAGCCAAATCCTTTTCACTCTCACCGGAGGAACTTAAGATTATTGAATATGGTGCCCTGCTTCATGATATCGGTAAGATTGGCGTTGATGATGATATACTGCTGAGTTCAGGTGTACTATCGGAAGAGCAGTGGTCCATCATACGCAAACATCCGTGGATAGGGGCCAGTATTGTGGGTGAAATTCCCTTTTTGAAGGAAGCCAAAGACATCGTGCTCAGTCACCATGAGTGGTATAACGGCACGGGATATCCGGAAGGGCTGAAGGGTGAGAATATCTCCATCGGCGCCCGTCTGGTGGCTGTCGCGGATGCCTTTGATGCCATGACCACGCATCATTCTTACCGCGCTGCGCTGAATTTGGATGAGGCTATAAGTGAGTTGAGAAGGGGCGCCGGTACGCAGTTCTGCCCCAAGGCGGTAGAAGCATTTATCTCTGAATTCAAAAGACAAGAAGAAAAACTGGCCAAGAGTAAAGCTGAGCAAGCGGCTGAGGAACAGGTTGGGATGAAGGTCGGGGAGGACAAAGGAGTTGAAAGAGTCGAAGAATCGGCCGAATCATGGCGAAACAGGGGTGTAAAACTACTCAGGGAGGGGAGGAGCGAAGAGGCTCTCGATGCTTTTCAAAGGGCGGTCGAACTTGACCCCGGATATGCTGGCGCATGGCAAAATAAGGGCACAGCCCTGGGCAGATTGGGTCGAGATGAAGAGGCTCTCGAGGCTCTAGAGAAGGCCATTGAACTCGAACCGGAGAGCGTCTCCTCATGGCATAACAAGGCTACGGCTTTGAGCAATCTGGGAAGAAATGAGGAAGCTGAAGAGGCCAGAGAAGTTGAGAAGGCATTGAAAAAAGAAGCCGAGCGGGCTACCAGAGAGCGGGCCAAGATGGAGGCGAGGGAATCCGCGAATATTCAGGATGCTGAATCAGCCAATGAATGGAGGAATAGAGGTACAGAACTCGTTAGAGAGGGGAAAGACGAAGAGGCTCTGGAAGCTTTTATAAAGGCTATTAAACTCGACCCCAAATATTCGGGCTCATGGAGAGAGAAAGCCATAACCCGGTTCGGATTGGGGAAAATCAGGGAAGTTGAGGGGAAAAAGAAGGCCAGCAAGGCCGAGGAAGAGGAGCGGCGGAAGGAAGCCGAGCGACTAGCGAAGGAGAAGGCCGAACAGGAAGCTAGAGAACGGGCTGAGAGGGAAATAGAGGAAGAGAAGCGGCGGGAAGAGGCTGAGAGGCTGGAGAAAGAGAAGGCCGAACAGGAAGCTAGAGAACGGGCTGAAAGGGAAGCCGAGGAAGAGAAGCGGCGGAAGGAAGCCGAGAGGCTAGCGAAAGAGAAGGCGGAGCAAGAGGCTAAAGAGCAGGCGAGGAGGGAAGCCGAGGAAGAGGAGCGGCGAAAAGAAGCCGAGCGACTAGCGAGGGAGAAGGCCGAACAGGAAGCTAGAGAACGGGCTGAGAGGGAAATAGAGGAAGAGAAGCGGCGGGAAGAGGCTGAGAGGCTGGAGAAGGAGAAGGCCGAGCAGGAAGCTAAAGAACAGGCTGAAAGGGAAGCTGAAGAAGAGAAGCGGCGGAAAGAAGCCGAGAGGCTGGAGAAGGAGAGGGCCGAACAGGAAGCTAAAGAGCAGGCGAGGAGGGAAGCTGAAGAGGAGAAGCGGCGGAAGGAAGCCGAGAGGCTGGAGAAGGAGAGGGCCGAGCGAGAGGCTAAAGAGCAGGCCAGGAGGGAAGCCGAAGAAGAGAAG
Organism: uncultured Dehalococcoidaceae bacterium; assembly: GCA_964588605.1. GTDB lineage: Bacteria > Chloroflexota > Dehalococcoidia > Dehalococcoidales > RBG-16-60-22 > CAZLEY01. The sequence goes on from CAZPQB010000125.1 coordinate 7,467, forward strand.
CGGCGGAAAGAAGCCGAGAGGCTAGAGAAGGAGAGGGCCGAACAGGAAGCTAAAGAGCAGGCCAGGAGGGAAGCCGAGGAAGAGAAGCGGCGGAAGGAAGCTGAGAGGCTGGAGAAGGAGAAGGCCGAGCGAGAGGCTAAGGAGCAGGCCA
>CAZPQB010000126.1:0-7500 GCA_964588605.1 uncultured Dehalococcoidaceae bacterium
AGGATTTCTTAAAAGCCTCTGCCGGAGCAGCCGCTCTGATGCTGCTTCAGCCGCCGGCTTTAGCCCTCGCCAAAGATTCTCATAATCAGGAAGACGTGGCCATGCTGGTGGACGTTACCAAGTGTGTAAGCTGCTGGTGGTGCTACGCCGCCTGTAAAAATTACAACAAGTTACCGGAGACCATCAAGCCCGACCCGGAACAACCTCCCCCGCTTTCATCTAAAGTCTGGACAACACTGAAACCGGTCAAAATAAACGATGAATGGCATTCCAGGAAACAGGCCTGCAACCACTGCACCGATGCCGCCTGCGTTGAGGTCTGCCCCACCGGAGCGCTGAGCTACAATAGCCTCGGCTTTGTCCAGTATGACAAGGACAAATGCTCTGGCTGCGGGTATTGCGCCGAGTTCTGTCCTTTCGGCGTGCCGCAGATGGAGAGCAACCGGGTCAGCGGTGTTGCCGTCATGGATAAATGCACCTTCTGTATTGACCGGGTTACCGGCGGCGAGCAGCCAGCCTGCGCCGCGGCCTGCCCGACGGGTGCCATTAAATTCGGTAAACGGGATGAACTGGTCAAAGAAGGTCGGGAAAGGGTTGCCGCGCTACAGAATTCCAATGCCAACGCTGTATTCTATGGAGACAAAGAGCTGGGAGGACTCCACGTAATGTATGTACTTGATGAATCGCCGGAGGTATACGGACTCCCTGCCGCCCCCGTAGAACCACCGGCGGCTCTGGTGAGGGATGTCCTCAGATGGGTGGGGGTTGGTGCCGCCGCCGCTATTATCATTGGCTTCGGACTTAATTACATCATCTTCCGGGAAGCGAAAATGGTACACGAACTGCCCGGGGGAGAATTCATCCGAAAGAGGGAAGAAGAGAATAAGAGATGACTGAGCCGCGCGTCGTCGAACGCTTTAAGAAGAGGACAATCTGGTTTCACTGGATTCACACGGTGGCCTTCCTGGTGCTGCTCGTGACTGGCGCTATTCTGTTTTTCCCCGGGATTGGGGGCGCTGCCGCCGGTGGTATAACCAGGAGTATTCACCGCGTGGCCGTGGTATTCTTCGTGGGCGCACCGGTAATATACTCCATGCTCAATCCCCGGATGGCGCTGCATTTCATCAAGGAGACCCTGACGTGGGGTATAGATGACCTTGATTATCTTGAAGCGGCTCCTCTCTACTACTTCGGCGGACCTGAGGAAAATATGCCACCTCAGGGGCATGTGAATTCCGGACAGAAAATGTGGCAGTTTATCGTACTGGCCACCGGCGTCCTGTTCTTTATCAGCGGCCTGATAATGTGGTTCCTTAAAGATACCGCCCCGGCAGGCCTCTTTCAGTGGAGCGTTATTGTCCATGATGTTGCCTTTCTCCTGGCATTCCTCATGCTTCTGGTGCATATCTATACCGGCACCATTCACCCCCGGATGACCGAGTCACTGCGTTCTATGTGGAACGGTAAGATATCCGTAAAGTATGCCAAAAGTCACTACGGTAAGTGGTATGAGGAGATATCCAGGGGAGAGGGAGAGGAAAAAGAATAGATATTCTGCTATCAGGTCGTTAGTTCAAAAAGGTGTAAAACTGCTTTAGTTCCCTTTGAATCTACTCGCCTAACCGTACCCGCCCCCAGATACCCACCACCCGCACCAAAGATTCATAGATATTGGGGTCGGCCGCCGTCTTTCTGGGAGCACATATTTTTATGTAGTTATTCAGTACCAGTGCCCCAACGCTGTCGATAGCGGAACGAACCGCCGCCAGCTGCATTACTATACTCTCGCAGTCACGCTCTTCGGCAACCATTCTATGGAGACCTCGAATCTGCCCCTCTACCCTCTTAAGGCGCTTGAGCACTGCTTCCCTGGATGCTTCGGGACTTACCTGCCGGACCATTATACCCTCCATACACTGTAATCATTCATTTGTCATTAGCGTATACCAGTATTCTACCCCACCCCTGTATAAATTCCAAGACAGGCTATTAAGATACAGGTAATCCATCTTCTTTAATCATAAACTAAAGGCTGGTATAATAATTGAGAAAGTGTACTTGATTATTGAGTAACCGGTCCATCGTTATGGTAGAGATACTGCAAAATAAGAATGCTTCCACCCGATTCCAGATACTCGTTGAGATTGCCGCTTCCGGCCCCGGCATTCAGCAAAAAGTTATCGCCGCCAAACTGGGCATTACGCCACAGGCTGTATCGGAATATATCCATCAGCTGGTAGATGAAGACCTGGTTATCGCCGCCGGCCGCGCCAGCTACAGCCTGAGCACCAGGGGTGTCAACTGGATGATTAAGGTTCTCAGGGAGCTCCGGAGCTATAGTTCCCGGGTAGAGCAGGCTATCACCAATATTACGGTCTGCGCGGCCATAGCCGACATGGACATAAAACAGGGGCAGGCTGTAGGACTCAAGATGAAGGACGGTTTGCTCTATGCTACCCGCCAGCTAAACGTCGGCGCCAGAGGTACAGCTGTATCGAGAGTACGGAAGGGTGAAGACGTTGATATCGCTAATATCGAAGGGCTGGTGGAACTGGTAAGCGGCCGGATAACCATCTTTCAGGTGCCTGCCGTTCAGAAGGGCGGGTCGAGGCAGGTCGACCTTGAAATGCTGAAAGACAGGATAACCGGGAACGAGCAGGTCGGCGCTATCGGTATCGAGGCACTGATTACGTCAAGACGGCTGGGTATCGAGCCACGCTATCGTTACGGCGTTACCGAAGCTGCCATTGAAGCCGCCCGGTGCGGCCTGCCTTTCATCATAGTCTGCACTGACGACGCCATCCCCGGACTGCTCAAGAGGCTGCAAGAAGAAGACCTGAATTACCAGATTACAGACACGCGCCTGGATAACAGACCGGTATAGCCCACCCCCTTTAACCTTCCTCTCTGAAAAGTCGAAAATAATTTCTTCAGCTACCGGTAATCTTTCAAAAACATGCCTTGATTTATAGTACATTAACAGTTATAATGTTAATGTATTTTTAATTTGGAGATAGCATGAAATCCACAAATGAAGTCCTGGCTGAGACCGGCCTGACTTATCCCATGCTCAACCGCCTTAAAGACCTGCGTATTATCCCCAGGCCTGAACTGAAAGGACAGGGACGCCGTAAAGGCGTTGTCGGACTATTTGATGATAATGTTATTGATATTATCAAACAGGTTAAGTCACAGCAGCAGAAGGGCCTCACGCTTACTCAAATAGCCGAGAAAATGCGTCAGGAACGTGGCCCACTGAGGAATGTGGAACCTTACGGCAAGATTGTAATCCCCGGAAACCCCGGCCGTATGAGTAACTACATCAACACCATGCCGGAACTCTACGAACAGATAGAAATGGAGAATCCCGGGTACAGACTTCATACCATACGCATGGTGTCTGTTGAGAGTAAAGGAAAGAGAGCTCTGGTACCCATCGAGATTGTGATTGTACCTAAATAGCAGCTTTAGCCGTCCCCGCCGCCAGCTTTCCGTTCCAGCTCGGTTGATTCAAACCTGGCTCTCAAAGTATACTATTTTAGTCCAGTGTTAGTTATCGGCCATCGCACATACGTGATGAAGCCTTCGATAGTGTTCAGCATAATCCCTGGCACTAGCTATAAGGAGAAACGATAGGTGCCGGTTCCGGGCAAAGAAAGAGAAGGATTTTACGGCTGGCTCGCCAGTGTCATGGAGCGGCGGTCACCGTGGCTCATAATCGGCACCATCATCATCACCCTGTTGCTCGTTTTTCCCTTACTTCAGATGAAGCCTACCGAGACGGCCAGCGACAGCCCTATGGGCAGCGATGCCGTCAAGTGGCATGAGGAAATACAGGATAAATTCCCCTCCGAGGTCTACCACATGCCCTTCATCGTCGAGGCCGGAGAAGGCGACATGCTCACCCAGAAGAACCTCTACGAGCTATTTCAGAATGAGCAGGCACTAAGGGAGAGCGCTTTATCCCCCTTCCTCTACAAACGCTATAACGAGGTGGCCGGCGTCACCATAGAAGGCATCTATTCCATAGCCGACTCCGTTAATGCCGTACTGATGTACGTAAGCCGGGGGGCGGTTGATTTATCCAGCGCCACCGACCTCCAGGTCAAGCAGGCGGTTGACTATATTCTGAGCAACCCGGTCACGGAAGGTATGGAAATCGAGCTATCAGTTGGAGCCAACTATGAGGAGGATAATGGAGGGGTCAGGCTCTGGAAGTCCCCCGCCCTTTTATTCGTTGTCGAATGTAACCGGGAGCAGATACAGAAGGAATACCCAGCCAGCGTCGGCCAGGACTACTCGGAACAACTCGCCCTGGAGTACTACGGTCGCGATGTGCAGAGGCTGCTCCGCGGTGAAGAGGAGGGCTATCGACTGTGGGGTATCTTCATCGACATGTACCTGGAAATAGCCGACGAGAGCCAGATAAGCGGCGCCATGCTGATGGCGGCTATCGTGCTTATGCTGGTTCTTATTACTATCGTCTTCCGCTCCTGGTTGATAACGCTGTTATCAGGTGCCGGCCTGGGCATGCTCATTATCTGGCTGAAAGGCACCTCCAACATCATCGGACTCAAGAGCTCCATGATTTTAGACCTCATCGTGCCTATCGCTATTCTGGTGCTGGGGATTAACTACGCCATACACGCCCTCTTCTGGTACCGTGAGGAAATAGAGAAGGGCAAAGAGCCGCACCAGGCCCTGGGCGCATCAACCTACGGCGTGGGCAGTGCCCTGGTGCTGGCCATGCTGACCACTATTATCGCCTTTGGCGCCAACGCCGTATCGGGGATAGAATCGGTGGTCGACTTCGGCATCGCTGCTTCCGTTGCCATGATCGCCTCGTTTATAATTCTCGGGCTTTTCGTACCCGCTTTAGTCATGCGGTACGACGCGTGGAGGGGCCGGGGCTTCACCAAGTCCATCAGCAGGGTCGCCCCGTCATCACGCGGCCTCTGGATAGGTAAACTCGTTGCCTCGACCAGCAACAAATGGTTCGTAACAATCCCTGTTATTTTGATAATAACCGGAGTAGCCGCCTGGGGCTGGCTCCACCTGGAGACAAAGCTGGATGCCAAGGAGGCATTCGATGCCAGGTCAGACCTTATTGTCGGTCTGGACAAGCTCGATGAACATGTAGCCCAGAAGGCAGGTGAGCCGGCTTACCTGTACATCAAGGGGGATTTCACTCAACACGAAGCGCTGGAAAGCCTGAAGGCGACTATCCGTGAGATGGAAGACGACGAACACGTAGCCCGGCGCATAAGCGATGGCAAGCCTGACGCTTATGATGAGCTCCTGGATACCCTGGCGGCCGTAATCCAGGTAGATTACGCTCGCGAACGTATTGAGGCGGCTTCCGGCCTGGCCCTAACCGATGCCGACGGTGACCTTATCCCGGATACATCCGGGCAGCTCCTGGCTGTCTATGACTACATCACCAGGGAAGGCATCCCGCTGGATGAGGATTCGATGCTCTACACCCCGCAGCGTATAAGGGAATTTTTCGTCCACGATGTATCGGGAGAAGGTGAAGATGCCACCCTGATACATATTGGTGTGCCGGGTACGCGCGAGCAGTCTATAGCCAAGTTATCAGCAGCTGAGCTTCAAAACGATATGGATGCCGCTATGAAAGGGGTGCCGGCTATCACCTTTTACGGACTCACCGGCGAAGCCTACGTGCGTGATGCCCAGTTTGATGCCATCACCGACTCACTGAACCGTTCCCTGATAATTGCCGCCGTCGCCTGCCTGATAGTGCTGTTCCTTATCTTCCGCTCACTCAGATATGCTATTGTAACATTGATACCCGTACTGCTGGTGGCTTGCTGGCTGTACGGATTCATGTACGTTGTCGGCTATCACCTCAATATCATGACCGCCACCATCGCCGCCATATCCATCGGCGTCGGTATCGACTTCTCCATCCATTTTACCGTACGCTACCGCCAGGAACTGACCAGGAATCCTGACAAGAAAACGGCCCTGTTTGCCACCAGCCGCAGCACCGGCATGGCCCTCTTCGGTACGGCCATATCCACGGTGTTGGGTTTCGCCGTCATTGCCTTCGCCCCGATGCCCATGTTCGCCGCTTTCGGCCTGCTGACGGCGGTTATGATAGCCCTTTCCTTCCTGATGGCGTTATTCGCCCTGCCCAGCCTGCTGCTTCTGTTCACTCCGTCCGGGGCAAAGACAAAGTCATAGTCCCGGCCCTGTTTGACGGTTCGCCCCCCATTTACTGACCGATGACGGTGGCGCTTTTCGGCATATGAGGTAGTCCACCGGCGACATGCATGGCTTCGCCGGTAACAAATGACGAGAGCTCCGAGGCCAGGAACAGGGCGGCTCCGGCGATATCCTCCGGCGTGCCCACCCTCTGCATAGGGACCTCCTTCTTGCCTATCGCGGCAAAATAGGCATCCTTATCCTTTATGTCCCTGGTTACCGGCTCCCAGAACGGTGTCCGCACGGGCCCCGGCAGGATGGCGTTTACGTAGATATTGAACGGCGCCAGTTCAAAGGCCAGATTGTACGTCAAACCCAGGACCCCTCCTTTAGCCGAATGATAATGAACGACAGATACGGCGGGGTGAACGGCACCTATGGAAGAGAAATTGATGATTTTGCCGTATTTGTTCTTTTTCATATGGGGGACAACCGCCTTGCAGCATAAAAATGCGCTCTTCAGGTTCAGGTCTAGGAACCTGTCCCACTCATCTTCCGTGACGTCTTCAAGATTCCCGCTGGTTACCCCGGGGACGCCTCCGGCATTATTGACCAGGATATCAATCTTCTTAAATTTACTGATAGCCTGCGCCACCATGTCCTGTACCTGCTTACTGTCGGTGACATCGCATTTCACGAAAATCCCCTCCCCGCCCTTTTGGGAGACCTCGCCCGCCGTTTTCTTCCCTTCTGCCTCGGAAATGTCAGCGATAACAACCGAGCAGCCTTCCTCGGCGAATTTAAGCGCCATACCTCTGCCGATGCCCATGGCGCCTCCCGTAATAATAGCAACCCTGTTGGCAAGTAACACCTGTTGCCTCCTTCGTATTTTTTATATAGATTTGACGGCTGTACTGGTTAGTCAGCTTAATTTCAGTGGAAACAGGTTATGCCGCTCTGTGTATGATAATGCTCAAGTTTTAATATAACTTATTTTGATACTTGTTGACAATGCACCGCCGAGGCATTTTTCTATAGCAACACAATATTGTATAATAACTGGGCAGCCATTGTCGCCAGCCCTGATTATTCATTAGAATAAACCCGGAATACCTCACGGCCATGGACTGGGACCTGAAAACGGGAACACCGGGTAGAAAGAAGCTGGAAGGACTGGGACTGGAAGACGTTGCTCGTACACTCTGGCCATAGGGATTATAAGAGTTCCAGTTTTGAGTTTATACACCGGTGAGCAGATTATTTTAAGGAGGTAGCATCAATATGAAAAGCCTTGAGGGCAAGGTAGCCCTGGTTACCGGAGCCGCCAGCAAG
>CAZPQB010000127.1:0-7445 GCA_964588605.1 uncultured Dehalococcoidaceae bacterium
TCGCGCAGGCCGATTTCCTCGCCGGTCATCGTTTTCCCTTTAACGATGAGCTTGCCGGTTCCGACCAGGTCCGAGATGATTTCCAGGGCTTCGTCAGCCGTCCTGGCGATATAACCTTTTCCCTTGTTCTCCTCTATCGCCTCGATTGCCTGCCGGGTAAGCTTTTCCATCTGAGGGATGGCCCTTTCCTTTATCTCCCTGACCTCCTCCGCCATATACGAAGTATGCGGGAATTTCTCAAGGGCGTTCTTAACATTGCCGCGGAAGCTCTTGATAGCCCGGGACAGAGCCAGCCGCAGGCGGTCATCATGGGCCGCTCCCATTATTTCTTTCTTATAATCTTTAAATTCAGACGGTTTTTTCATGTCTCTATAGCCATGGCGATAACCTGAGATAAATCAAGTACTTCGACGTTATCCACCTTCAATTCCCGGAGTCCTTCCTTGAGCTGCATGACGCAGCCGGGACAGTGGGTGGCGATAATCTCGGCGCCGGTCTCCAGCAGCTCCCTGGCCCTGTTTACCGCCAGTACCTGGCTTAGCTCGGGGAAGACGGCTTCAAATCCGCCCCCGCCGCCGCAGCAGGTCGCCCATTCCCCCTTGGTCCAATCAGGTTCTACCAGCTCGATGCCCTTGATTGCCCTCAGTATGCGGCGCGGTTCCTCAACCAGACTCAGGTAACGCACCAGCTGACACGGGTCGTGATAGGTGACCTTGACCTGCCTGGGGAACCGGAGCTCGCGTGAAGAGATATTCTCGGCGACAATTTCCAGAAAATGTTTTACCTCCAGGTCATAGCCTTCAACATACCGGGGGAACAGCTTGAGGATAGCGTTGGTACAGTAGGGCACAATGCTGATGACCTCTCTCACACCGGAGGACTTGAGCTTCCGGTAGGCCTGGCGGGCATTTTCGGCGAATTTACTGTGCAATCCGGCGTGGTACAGGGGTGCCCCGCAGCATGGTTCTTCTTCAGCCAGGTAGCCCGGCTCAATTCCGAAACTCCGCAGCACTTTAATGGCCGCCTCTAACGGAGGCACTTTAGAGTTGTCACCTTTGGCCACGACATTACCGTATATCCCGGGGAGATTGAGTCCCAGCTTCTTCTGAAAGCGGGCGAAGCGCATCGGGAGTTCGGCGCCGATAACACTCTTATCTATCTGCCGTATCAGGGACATCAGTACTTCCAGTTGACTGGAAAACTGGTAGCCGCAGCCGGCAAAAAAAACGGTCTCGGCGCGCCTGGGCAGGTTGAGGTTTTGCGCCCACCGGGCGCTTTGTTCCTTGGTGGTGCCCAGTATGTTCTGACGGGTGATGATATTATCGGCGAGGTATGTTAGCCCGGGGGGAACTAATTCGCTTTCCATATGGTTACTCGTTTCTAATCATACATCCAGCCGACTCGCCCTGGCAAGGCATCGGTTGCGAACGTGCTCGCATTGCTGGCAATGCTAAATACTGGATGTAAATGAAGCTGGTCAATCTTACTTTAAGAGTCCCCGCCCCTCCAGGTAAGTGGCGACATCTTTAAGCTGGAGCTCTTCAAGCTTGGCTCTGGTGGGCAGGCCGCTGGCAACATCCCATCCGCGCTGCTGGTAATAGTCATCCTTCAACCGCTCAAACTGTTCTCTGTCCACCACCTTCCCTATTTTAGAGATTATCTCGCCATCTTTCCCCAGTATGAGACCATCCGGGTCAAAGAAAAGCTCTCCCTGCCGCAGGGGCACTTCATGAAAGTAGTCCAGCATCTGGTCGTCTTTCCGTCCCTGCCACCCCTGTCTGAGCAGTATTGCCCTCTGTAGATTAAAGATTCTCTCTCCTATCTTATTCAGTCCCGCCTCATCTATTTCCTTTCCGGTAATCGCCGAATATATCTGGCTTTCCAGTGTGGGGTCGCCGGTATGGCCGCCTGGGTAGTAGGCCCAGTCGATCGGCCACCAGAGGTCACACAGGACAAGGCTCTCCTTGACAGAGATGCGGTCCTGTATTTTCTTGGCGGCAAGCCCTTTACCTTCGATGGTGGAAAAATCGGCCGCTATCTCGCCGCCCCAGAACTTGGCGGCGACTTCAAGCAGGTCGTCGGTGGTGAAAAAGGCGTTCTCCTCTCCCATCACCAGGCGAAGCCACGTCATGATCAACATGCTTACTTCGTGGAGCTGCTGTATCGGCCTCCTCGGCTCGGTGGCATAGAAAAGCCCCGTCGTTATCATCAGCCTCGGGTCATAGTCCTTGGTCTCGCTCCCCCTGGTGGCGACGAACCTGCTGGTGAACTCTCTGGCTTTTTCCCCGATTGACGCGGCGGTTTTGAGAGTACCCCGGGAGAGGATATCGCCGAATCCTTCTCTGTAGGCGATTTTATGTGTCAGCGCTTCAATGAATTCCCGGCTGCCTGTCTTTGCCAGCGGCAGTCCCGTCTGTTCTTCACTGATGAGGCCCTCCTGATAGCAGGTGTAGAGCCATTCAATCATGCCCATCATCACGGCGGTGTCCAGTCCATAGCCGTCGCAGAGCCTGGTGCCCAGAAGCTGCGCTTCATTATACTCGCCGTAATATCTCATGACGGATGGACTGTAGAAACCCATCGCCTGGCAGAATGACTTGTAGCGTCTGCCCTTGTCAGCGGTGTACATCTGCCGTGTGCAGCCGATGCCGCAGCCATAGCAGACGTGGTTCCTGGTTAGTCCCGGCACCGCCCATATAGAAGGAATACCGGCACTGGGTCTCATTTCTCTAACGTGGTCGGCAAGCTGCTTCAGCTTCTCCGGGTGGGCGGCTACCGGCCTCCTGCTGCTGGCGGTGACGACAATAGCTTTCAGTTTTTTCGACCCCATAACCACACCGAGGCCGCCGGAGCCGGAAGCACCCTCGTCGGTGAGTATGGTGGCGAAGGAGACCAGATTCTCGGCGGCCGGGCCGATTGTCAGGACGCTGGAGTCTTTTCCAAATTCCGCCTTCAGGCTGTCAATGGCGTCGAAGGTTGTCATTCCCCACAGGTTTGATGCGTCCCTTATTTCTACTCTGTCGTTGTCGATGAGGATATAGGCGGGTTTTTCAGCTTTGCCCTGGACGGCCAAGGCGTCGTAGCCGGCGTATTTTAGAAAGGCGCCCCACCTTTCTCCCAGGTTGGCATGGTTATATGATTCCGGCTCTACCAGTATCGTTTTTCCACAGGCTTTCCATCTGAAACCGGCGAACCTGGGGAAGCCCATTACCGGCCCGCTGGCGCATATCAGGCAGTTTTCGGGGTCGAAAGCCCCGGCCTCGGCGGGCACCATTTCCCAGTAGAGCCTGGCCGCGATGCCCTGCCCACCCAGATATTTATCAGTGTAACCGGCGGAAGGCACTTTGGTTATATTGCCATCAGATAAATTTACCTTAAGAATTTTTCCCGCATATCCGAACTCAGTCAAGGTAAACCTCCAGTACGTATATATGTTCTGCAACGGCTCGTCGAACAGGGTTGCTCTTCCAGCATAACAGTTTTATGCGGAGAGTGTAAACCAGAGTATTTAGTTACGCCAGGAACAAAGAACAGGGTGTGATTGAAGAGCAATAATATAACCGGAGCATGGTAACAGGCCACAGGACGTCTTCCTCCGGAGGCACCCTGGTCGCCGGTGAATAACTGATGAGTTCCGCCCTGCCCGCAGAGGGTGACTATTGTAGCCGACCTTCCGCCGCTTTCCAGTCGATGTTCTTGAAAAAGGCCCCGATGTAATCGGCGCGCTTCAGGCCGTAGTCAATCATGAAAGCATGCTCAAAAACGTCCATTACCAGTATAGGACGGCAGCCGGCAAGGTGACCGATTTCATGCTCGTTAATCCACTGGTTAAAAAGTCCGCCGGTTACGTTGTCCTGGTACAGTACCACCCAGCCGATGCCGCGCATGGCGCCGGTAGCCCGGAAGTCCTGCTCCCAGGCATCATAACTGCCGCAGGCAGCCGCCAGTTTCTTCGCTAAAGCACCGGATTTGTCCAGCGGGGCCTTGCCCCCCAGGTTCTCGAAGTAATATTCATGGAGGCGCATGCCGTTAAACTCGAATCCGAAGCGCCGCTTCAACTCGGCGTATTCCGGTGTGCCCGTCTTGCCTTCTTTCAGCATAGCTGCCAGCAGGTCTGTCAGCTTGTTGGTATTGGTCACGTAGCCCTGATAAAGAGTAAAGTGATTATTGAGCAGGGTTTCACTGAAACCCTCCATGCCGATGAGCTTGCTGTAGTCTTTAGCTGTATATGCCATTTTGTCCCTCTTTATATTCAGAATTTCTGAATTATCCACATTCCCGGTGGAAAATCATTTCAATTTTCCCATGAACTCATTTACCTGGTAATCCCACTCCCGTGATACCAGTTCTACGGAGGTCTTCTTCCCCTCGGTACAGGCGGCAACGCTCACACTGCCGCCGCCCCCCTCGAGGTAGGCGCTTTCATCACATTGTTCCTTTACCTCCAGCCCATAACCCTCGGGTCCGAAGTATTTCACGGCACGTTTGATAACCTCTTCGGGACTTAGTTTAGTTGATTTCGATAGTTTCAGCATGGTTCACCTCTTCTTAACAGGATATCTCGGGGTAAATCAATAATAGTCATGCTTTTTAGGAAGAGTGGTAAAGATGACGTGTATCAACACTCATGTACCGGATACCTACAAGGTATAATAGTGTTATCTGGCCGTCACTGAAGGGCTGAATCTGTTGTTTTTACGCCAGGCGCTGGCTACTCGACGATAATCGTCCCCTTCTCCTCCTCCCTATCACGATGGAAAATACACTCATAGTCCCATGTGCCCTTCTCGTTGAAGGTCACCCTCATTCTGGCGCCATGAGGGACCGCCCTTGTTTCCCAGGAGCCATCCAGGGCTTTCATCCAGTGCCGTGAGTTTGGTCTTGTGTCCTTGTTATACCAGGTGACCGTGGTGCCCACCGGCACGGTAAGCGTCTTCGGGTCTATGCCATTATCTGTGATGAGAATCTCGTATGGGTCCGTGCGTTCGGCAGGCTCCGGTGATGGCGAGGGTTCTACCTGAGGGGAGGGAGTAACCACGGGTGAGGGTTTTGGTGTCGGCTCCTCGGTGTTTGATTCGCAGGCAAAGGTGGCTATAATGCTGGAGAGTATAAAAATTATCAGGACTGTCGTGTGAAGTATTTTTTTCATTCCTCACCTCCACATTATAATATTGCTAAAATATTTCGGCTTTTTATGAAGTTATTTTACATTCTACTATTTGTTTTTAATTAATACAATAGTAATGAAATTGAAAGGCTATAAACAAGTAATAGAAATTGGGAAAAAGATTTGATTTGGTAAAAATTTTATTTTTATATGCGTTGATTTTAAAAATATTTTTTTATACTCTGCCATATGGTTGAACGTGCCCTTAACTTTACGGCTTCTGGAAAAAACGTTAAAATTAGACGGAAGAGTCCTACCAACCCCGGAAAATGCGCAGAATCTGTGAATTTGCAGGCGAGCATTTTGGATAAAAAGGTCCTGGACTGGCTGCTGGAAGGCCCCGTCTGGTTGAGGTATGCTGTTGAGTTCCAGCTGCTGGATGGAAAACCGGACGTCAAACCGGTACTGGAAGATACCTCTATCATAAAAATAATAGACAGGCTTCAAGACAGCAATACCGGTATTCCGGCACTGAAAACCGGGAAGGTACATTACACGGAAACCGGGAAGGCTTACTGGGACCTCTTTTTCCTGGTCGACATCGGGTTGACCATTGATGACCTGGGCTTGCGGGGGGAGGTGGAAGAGATATTCCGCTTTCAGGGACGGGACGGGGCTTTTATCATCCCCCCGAATGTGCAGGACAACTACTTCTGCATGTCGGCAATCCTTATCTCATCGCTGGCGCGGATGGGCTACCGTGATGACCCGCGTCTGGCGAAATACATCCGCCATATTCTTAACGCGCAAAACAATAATGGCGGCTGGCATTGTTATTATGATGATTTCGGGGTGCTGGACATTGAGTCCTGTCCCATGGATAACATGAACATACTCATGCTGCTGGGTCAGTATGATGAGTACCGGAATAACTCCACATTAAAAGGCGCTATTGATTCCTTGCTCGAGCACTGGGATGGAAGAGGTGGCGGCTGGCGACCGCACGGGTTCGGGGTCGGCCGGCGCTTTATGAGTCTGCAGTATCCGGCCGTTAAATACGGCATCCTGCGGGTTCTGGATGTTTTATCACTGTTTCCTCACGCCGTAAGCAGCCGGGCGTTTCAGAGTATGCTGGATTTCGTACTTCTGAAGGCGGTCGGAGGGAAGTACTTCGCCGAAATTACCGATGGCTCCTATGCGGAGTTTGACTTCGGGCAGAAGGAAGAGCCCAGCCGGTGGCTCACCTTCTTAATTAATAGAATCGAAAAAAGGGTCGGCCAGTACCGGTGAAGGGTACGATGAATACGGGGGCGGGCATTGAATGGGCAATACTGTCTGGACTATCCTGAAAAGGAGGGGTAAATGGCAGAGAGAAGCACCGAAGAAAGCAAGCAACATGTCCTCAAGCTGTCTAAAGAGCACAATGTCAAGTTCATAAGAATGTGGTTCACGGATATCCTGGGTCTCCTGAAGAGTTTCGCTATTACCGTCGAGGAACTGGAAGGGGCGCTGGAGGAGGGGATGGGCTTTGACGGCTCATCAATCGAGGGGTTTGCCCGTATCGACGAGAGCGATATGGTGGCTCTGCCCGACCCCGATACCTTTGATATATTACCCTGGAGGCCCCGTGAACAGATCGCCATCGGCCGCATGTTCTGTGATATCCTGCGGCCCGGGGGTGAGCCTTTTGAAGGCGACCCCAGATATGTCCTGAAGAGAAACCTGAAAAAGGCGGCTGACCGGGGTTACACCTTTAATGTGGGGCCGGAGCTTGAATATTTCTATTTTCGCGATTCCAATGGCACCGAGCCCCTGGACCAGGGAGGCTACTTCGACCTGACTCCCCGGGATGCCGCTATTGACATGAGGAAGGAGACCGTCCTCACCCTTGAGGAGATGAACATAGGTGTCGAGTATTCTCATCATGAAGTCGCCCCCAGCCAGCATGAGATAGACATGAGGTATACCGATGCCATGACCATGGCCGATAACGTGATGACCTACCGTCTGCTAATCAAGGAAATTGCCCTGAAGTATGGCGTCTATGCCACCTTCATGCCCAAGCCTATTTACGGTATCAATGGGAATGGCATGCATGTACACCAGTCCCTTTTCAGGGGTGAGAAGAATGCCTTTTTTGATGTAAAAGATGAGTATCACCTCTCTAAAGAGGCCAAGTGCTATATAGCCGGCCTGTTGAAGCATGCCCCGGAGATAACCTCCGTCTGCAACCAGTGGGTCAATTCCTACAAGCGGCTGGTGCCGGGCTATGAGGCGCCGGTCTATCTCTCCTGGGCGCGGCGGAACCGCTCCGACCTCGTCCGGGTGCCGGAATACC
>CAZPQB010000128.1:0-7445 GCA_964588605.1 uncultured Dehalococcoidaceae bacterium
TGTGGGCTCTGGTAGGCTTCTATGGTATGTATTCGTCAAAAGATAGCGTAAAACCGATATATTGGCGGTAAACATTCTGGTGGCAGCACAGGTCGTGGCTCGGAAGGTAAGACCCCCGTTGTAGGGCTTGCGCATCGGGATGAGGGGCAAATCAAAGCCGCTGTCACCACAGATGTTAAGGCTCGTACTATAATGCCTATCATCTGGAATAACGTCCCCGGGGGAGCGGATAATACTATCCATACCGATGAATTTCCCACTTATAATTACGTTCAGAAGCTCGGATACAGTCACGGCATTGTCCAGCATGGCAAGGGCATCTACGTTGATGGTATCAATCACGTCAACACCGTCGAGGGCTTTTGGTCGCTGGTCAAGCGTGGTATCAATGGCGTCTATCATGCGGTCTCTCCCAAATATCTCCAAACCTACCTTAACGAGTATCAGTTCCGCTACAATCACCGGAAGTCGGCGATTCCGATGTTCGCTTTGATGATGAATCGGGTTTCTGCCCTTGCTCCACGGGTTGAGAGGCTTTAGTGAGTAACTTTTCAAATTCCTTCTTAGTCAATTCCTTCTTTCTTCCCATTTCACTTAACCCCTTTTCTTCTAATTTTAACATGGTTTTGAAGCTATTTTACTGGTTGAGAGGGGATACTTACGTAAAATGTTAATGAAATCGAATTCATCCTCCGGGTCAACAAGCGTTACCCATTCATCTACCAAGCAGTTTTTGTCATAGCAGGCTATTCCAACCTGACAGAGGGATGCCATATCGGCATTAGCCGTCTCGACGTCAATTGACACGAACTCCATATTCACCTCCACGCTTTGCTATTTCCGGTGCCTTCTTTTCCACACAGTTCTTCTATCGCAGTTGTAGCAGTAACGCCTATTACCATGCCCCCAGAATAGAGAATTGCAGTGCTCACAAGTCTTTATATTACGCCTTTGCTCCTGAAATTCGTTTAAATCAAGTGTGGTTAGAGCTGCGATTTGATAATAACAGATGTCAAACAGAGAGGATGCATGCCAGTAGAACCGAGAATCCGCAAATGAGTAATTAAGAGTGATATTTTTTACCTGACGATCGAGAATCACTCCCATAATAAATTGAGCGCTGTGGACGGCGTTCTCTATGTCTCCATTTAATATTTTCCTTTGAAAGTCAGCCTTTTTGACAGTTCCAGCAAGGTCCGGAGTCGCACCAGAGTTCCAATATAGTAAAGGCTGGTTAGTGAGGTCAAGGGCAAGCTGTTTGGGGTCATTTCTATCCATTACTGCACTATAAGTTTGATACATTAGAAATATAGTTCCTACATGCACCTTAAAGTCTTTTAATGGATATCCCCAATAGCCGCGCTGATACAACTCAGTGTCGAAACTAGGTAATCCGTAATCAGTAAGCCACTGACCCACTCTATCAAATTGGATAGCATCGATGAATGACTTATGCCAGTCTAGGTCACAAAAGGTGAACACATCCCAATCCCAGCGATTAGGCTTATTCACAAGCCCTATCGTGGAAAAAAGTAGTTTATTGTAGTCATCAGGCAGAATTGATTCTTCCTTGAAGTGACTTTTGAATTTCGGCCATTTCTCCCTTTCCGGATCATCACCGCGCCAAGGGGCGGTTATATAGATGACGCCATCAATTTCCTGCAATGAGAAAGCCTCAGCTTTGCGCGGATAACCAAAGTTTAAATCAGACGTGAGAACATCACTGGCCACATCAAAGTAATATGACTGATTCATAATAAACTCAAAAGAGACGGAAAAGTAGACGTATTTTCTATTTTTTGTGTCTCCTTTCAATGTTACTATATCTATATAGATAAATCAAGCAGAGGTGCGAGGATGTCAAACAAACTTCGAGAGATCAGGGAGGCAATGGGTTTAAATCAAAGGGAGCTGGCTGAAAAGTCCCATACTCCCCAGAGCACTATCTCCGAACTCGAAAGAGGGGTGCGCCGGCCCTGGCTAAAGGTAGCCAAGCGACTTTCCAAAATTCTGGGTACTCCCATTGAGGAGCTATTCCCGGATGATTTCAAGCAGTCCAGATAAAACGATGAGAGGGAGAGAAAAGAGGATATGGATAACCAATCAACTGCTTTAGCACTGCCGGATGAATCTTCTTTCAAGCGAGACATCGAAGCCATCAACAATTTCCAAAAAACGGTCCGCGCCAACATGGTCGAGGGGCAGGACTTCGGCGTTATCCCGGGCACGGATAAGCCTTCATTGCTTAAGCCCGGCGCCGAGAAGATCACCAAGCTGCTCGGACTGGCGGATAAATACGAGCTAGCCACCCAGGTCGAAAACTGGGACAAGCCGTTTTTCCATTATGTGGTAAAGTGTACACTCATCTCGGTCAAGTCCGCCACCATCATATCCGAGGGCTTCGGGTCCTGCAACAGCATGGAGAGCAAGTACCGCTGGCGCGAGGCGCGGCGAAAATGCCCTGAATGCGGTGCCGAAGCGATCATTAGGGGTAAGGCAGAGTACGGCGGAGGCTGGATATGCTTCAACAAAAAGGGCGGATGCGGTTTCAAGTGGCCGGATGGGGCCGGGGTGATTGAAAAACAGACAGTAGGGCAGGTCGAAAACGACGACATCTTCAGCATCGTCAACACCTTGATGAAGATGGCCGAGAAACGCGCCTTGGTGGATGCCGCTCTTCATGCCGGCCGTCTTTCCCAGGTATTCACCCAAGACATCGAGGATTTACCGCCCGCTCCGGCACCAGCCAAAGTTGTCGTCGAGGGCAAAGCTAAAGTTGTAGAAACCACAGAAAAGAACGTCGGCTTTATCGACCTGGCCTGGCTCCAGGAATCATTGAAGACCTTGCAGTCCAAGAAGCTGAAGGACTGGACTAACGCTACTGTTATCGCTTATCTGAATAACATCACCAGCGGGCAGGCCAAGAGTGTATCTGAGGCTGCCACGGCACTCAATAAGGAACAGGCGGAGGCGTTCGTCAAGCGTGTCCAGGATACCCTACAAATGGCATAAAAGTGGATTGATGACAGCATGACATCATGTTCTGTGTGCAAAGACTTCGGCCTGGTGCATCCACGCCGGCCAGACGGTAAGGTGGATTACAGCAGTCTGGTTTACTGCCGGTGCCGCGGAGAAAAGGCCGGGCAGCCAGCCTCAAGGCCTCACTCGGAAGAAGAGACAAGGGAGTACTATATCCCAGTGACGCCGGATATGATTGACTTCCCGGTAAGCTGGGACTTTCACCATCATTATTGCCGGTATTACGGTTGGCAGGACCCCGGCTCGGATATGCCGGATGAATCCCTCCGGGCAGCCGACCTGGAAGACCGCATCGGCAACCTAGAGGCGATATCGGCGGAGTCAGGGCGCATGCCGCGGTATTACCATGACAAGCTGCAGCAGCTCGAGGGACGGGTTCTCCACGGTGAGGCGAAGCTGCAGGAGCATTTAGAGAAGTCCCGGAAGGGGCAGGCGAAGCACAGTGTTTTGAAAGGCATAGAGACTTAATGAGTAAACCGGAAATAAAAGAGTCGATAGGTGGCTACGAGTTTACCTGGATTCAGGAAAAGCTAAATATTAAGATCAGCCGGGTCCGCGTACATACCTCGGACGGGCGGGTCACCGGAGAGCTGCTGATCACTAGCCCGGCAGAGGGCAACAAGCCGATTTATCCACAGACACAGCTGAACTTCAACTCAGAGCAGACGCGCACCAGGCTCTCCAAGACGTTGGAGAGCCAAGACTCTCGATGGAACTGGCAGGAGATCATCAACCAGCTTAGCCTGGCAGTGATCGACCGGGCCCGGCAGGGAGAGCCGGTCCGGGAGCTCTGGACGAGCGATGAGATACAGGCGCCGGAGTTTCTCCTGGAGCCGGTGCTCTATAAGGGGCTGCCGACTATTATCTTTGGAGAGAAGGCAGTCTGTAAGTCCACGTTCTCGTTGGCCATCTATGCTTCGTTGATATTGCCCTGGCGCGATAATCCCCTTGGGTTGACGGCACCCGGCCGGCCGGTGAAGGCCTTGGTCGCCGATTACGAGGTTGACTATGATGTAGCCCAATGGAACGCAAAGCGCCTGCAAGAAGGCATGGGGCTGCCGGCATTTCCTCTTTATTACCGGCGCTGTGCCTTGCCGCTGGCGGATGATGTCGAGCAGTTGCACCGGCATATCGCGGCTATCGGCGCCGAGGTTATAATCGTCGACAGCCTGGGCCCGGCAGTTGGCGGAGACCTGAAGGATCCGGGGCAGGCGCTGCGGTTCACCACGGCCATACGCCAGCTTAAATGCTCGGCTCTTATTATCGGACAGACGAGTAAGGATAAGGAGAGCAAAAGTAAGAGCGTCTTCGGCAGCACCTTCTTCGAATATTACGCCCGGAACATATGGGAGATACGCAAGGTGCAGGACGAGGGCGAAGATGCCTTGGATATCGCCATGTACAATACCTACCATAACTTGGGGAAGAAGTTCAAGGCCATGGGTTTCCACTTGAGCTTTAATGGAACGGGCACGCATATAAAGAAGGGAGCTATCACAGCACCGGACCTGATAGAAAGGATGGGAGCACAGGCTCAGATACAGGCAGTGTTAGCCCACGGTAGCATGTTCCCTAAAGAGATAGCAGAGGAATGTGACCTCAAAGAGGACGCAGTCCGCCAAGCCCTTAAAAGGATGAAGGCAAGGAATCTGGTGGTGAAGCTGGGAGACGGAAGTTATGGATTGCAGGCTAAAATTTTATGACAACTAGCGTGACAACTTTTAAAAATGTGTCACGTGACATTTTGCGTGACAGCGTGACAAATAGTGGTTTTCACGTTCGAAACCTGTCACGTGACAGCGTGACACCCCGCGTGACAGACAAGGGGGTATATTTATATACCCCCAGTTGTCACACAACTGTCACCCCAAGGGGATCACAATCTCTACGCTCTTATACTCCTAGACCGAGTGCCACCTATGAAATTTTTCTGTACGGGTTGGAGGGATTTTCAAAAACCCTGGAGAAAATACATTCAACCCGTGCGTGTTAGAAGTTATGCTATTTAGCTTCGCCGTTGTTGAAACAAATACTCGTGAGGATATAAAAAATTATGCCAGGTACCATAGGGGGGATCAAATCTCCACAGCATCTTCTCTGTAGACCGGGTGGCCAACTTCGTGTGAAAAATCGCAGGTTAGGGTAGAGGGGCTTCACGCTCAAATGAACAAGGAAATCATAGGGAAAATGGATGAAAATATCAAAATTCTTAGGGAATCCGGCTGGGGATATAAGCGCATAGCACGCATGTTGAATCTAAAACGTGATGTAGTAAGATGCATTTCAAAACAATTGAATCTTACAGGGTACCGCGGTGGGGAGCCGGTTAAAAAAGAAAGGAAAGCGAAGCCTATACGGTATTGTGCATTTTGCGGGAGACTTCTTAAAAACTCAAAAATACATCCGGGACCAGCCAGTAAATATTGTTCGGAAAATTGCCGGCGGGAGCAGGATAAGGCAACAAAGCGGCTACGGCGTTCCGAGAAGCGCGATTTCGTGAAAACCTGCCCGAGCTGCGGAAAGGTCTTTACAACCTATTCACCGGATATTACTTATTGCAGCCATGGGTGTGCGAATCAACGACTTCGAGGAACTCATGGTTATTTCTTGAGAAATAATTAAGAAATATTAACTTCCCGTAGGCCTGAAGAAAGCATGGCGAAAGAACTGAAACTGAAAGAGAGAGACCTGGAAAGAGCTAAGCCCCCAACATCGGCAGATGAGGTGCTACTGGATGAGTTCTTTTCCATGGTGGCCAGCATAGCCGTGCGTTTGACAAAGGATGATACCCGGCACGATAATGTCGATGATCCTGCCGGCCGGGAGGTCAACAAGCCATGAGAGCAATACTCTACGCCCGGGTTTCCACTGAAGAGCAACTCGAGGGCTGGTCCGTCCCAGCCCAGATAAGAGAGTTTGAAGCTTACTGCCGGCAGAAAGGCTGGCATAATGCCGGCATCTACAGCGAGGAGGGGAAATCTGCCCGCTCCGATGCCATAGAGAAGCGTCCACAATTCCGCCGCTTGCTCGCGGACTGCGAGCGCAGCGCCTTTGACGTGGTCGTCGTCCACTCCCTGGACCGATGGAGCCGGAACCTTTCGGTCACCCTTCAGAGCTTCAAGCAACTCGCGGATCAAGGAATAGCCTTCTCCTCTATTACCGAGAGCATTGACTACAGCACTCCGGAAGGTAAGCTCTTCATCGCCATGCTGGGAGCCTTCGCCCAATATTTCTCAGACAGCCTGGCCAAACATACCTCCAAGGGCATGAAAGAGAGAGTGATGCAGGGATTCCCCAACGGCGATATCCCCTTCGGGTACCGGCGTCACGACAAGAACAACCCTGCCGAAAAAGAGGGGCACATCTACATTGTCCCCCAAGAAGCAGAGGCGATAAGACAGGTCTTCCAGCATTACGCCGGCGGCGGTTGGAGTCTGTCCAAGTTAGCCGGATGGCTTAATGAGAGGGGCTTCCACACCAGGAACAAGGGACAGATCACCGACGGCAGCGGCAAGATGGTCACTGGCCCCAGGCCATTCAGCCTATATTCCGTCCGGTGGTTATTGCATAATCCATTCTACACCGGGCAGGTGAGCTATAGAGGACAATTGCACCCAGGTGCCCATACACCAATCATTTCTCAAGAAATATTTGACCGGGTCCAGGCGCAGCTCAGGGGAGCCAAGGGACGGAGTAAGACTTTCTCACCGAGTTACCGCCTGTATCTCCTCAAGGGCCTAGCCAGGTGCATCTACTGCGGTTATCCACTGTGGTCCCAGACTTCTGTTAAAGGATACAGTTTCTACCGGGAGCCACAAAGAGCCAGGGAGGGCTACGACTGTCCTGCCGGTGGCCGGGCTATCAGCTGCCAGCTTATAGACAGCCAGATGGACAGCATCATTAAATCACTGACCCTGGACCCATCCTGGCGCCAGAGGATTATGGACAAGCTCTCTCAGGTAGCAGAGCGCGAGAGTATCCTCAAGCAGCGGAAGCAGGTCGAGGAGAAGTTGAGAAGACTGGGGAGATCCTACATTGACGGCGTTATTGATGACGGTGAGTACAACGTCCAGCGAAAGCTTCTGCAAGATACTCTGGACTCCCTAGTTATTCCTGAGGCTGATTCCGCGGTTCGTGCCGGCGAGTTCTTGGAAGGTCTGGGTATGGTCTGGGGGGAGGCCACTCTCGAGGAAAGACACAAGCTCCTTACCAGTATGCTTGATGCTGTGTACATTGATGTGGAGGCATCGCGCCGGATCGTTGGTCTACAACCCAAACCACCGTTCTATCATCTTTTTGATACTTTGAAGCAAGACCCCGACAGCAAGGTCACCGTCTTCCGGGAGGCAAAAAAAGAAACGGGTCCCGTTCAAACAACAGGACCCGATACTGTGTTGGTGGAGACG
>CAZPQB010000129.1:0-7370 GCA_964588605.1 uncultured Dehalococcoidaceae bacterium
AGCGTATTCTCCAGTACCAACATCAAGTCCTGTTACACACGGGCAAGGCCAGATAGTGAGTCTGTCACTAATATATAATTTTGGACATCATTAGCACAACCGGGAAGCGGCGAGGCTGGAATAATGCGCAGTTAATTGTATGCCTGTATATTACATGAATTATCCATCAAGGCCAGCCAGCCTATGATGCTTTACCTTGGTCAATTACGGGGGTGGGTTGTAGCATAAATTGACGTAATGTGCCCAAAGCTGTTGCCAACGCAAATTCATAGCAATAGACGAATAGAGAAAGCTTGACAAAGCAAATTTAGTTAGCTATAGTTTCCAATACCAAGTCGTGTTACCAACACGGACGACATACGTCCAGGTGGTTTTATTGCCCAGACTCCTTGGATTAACATCGTGGGATTTTCACCTTATCCTATCACTCGACTACAAAATAGATAGTGAGAACTCGCTATGTGGTTTGACTCTTTACCATGGTTGGAAGAGGCATGGAACATTAGAGCCGAATTGATATTTCTATTTGTAAAGGGACTCTAATAAATAGTGGTATATATTTGATACATATTCATGATTTTTTTACTTAACTGATGATGGAGGTGATAAATTAAGGAAAGCATCTATTGGAAACGAAGTAAAATACATTTATGAGGAGGGACAAGCTATGAAAAAACTATTTTTAATCCCAATTATACTCTTGCTGGTAACTACCCTGATTCTCGGTAGCTGCGCCGGAGAAGAAGAAGCCAAAACCTTGAAGATTGGCCTTATTTATGGACTGACCGGTCCCGGTTCTCAAATGCAGTTGGCGAAGGTAGAAACTCAGAAAATGTGCGCGGAGTATATCAATGATAGGGGCGGAATTACGATTAATGGAGAGACGTATTTAATTGAACTAGTGGTTGCGGATAATGAGAACTCTCCAGCGGGCTCCGTAACCGCGGCCACTAAACTTGTGTATGAGGATAATGTTAAGTTCATTCTTGGGTGTGTGGTACCTGTCCAGTGTGATGCCGTAGCCTCTGTTACTGAGCCAAATAAAGTCTTATATGTTATGGAGAGGACCGACATTGTACATCCTGATAGACCTTATTCCTTTACACCCAACTATGGCTTTGCAGCTCCCTTACCGGGTCTTTATGGAGCCCTGCTTGAGCTTTATCCCAGTGTTAAAAAAATAGGCTACCTTGTCGAGGATGAAGCTGGAGCGCGCGCTGTGGCTGATTTATCACAAAACATAGCCAGAGGGCATGGGCTTGAAGTACTGGAGCCGGTAATTCATCCCTGGGAGGCGCCTGAGTATGCCCCGGAATGGACCAAGCTTATAGGTATGAAACCGGACGCAGTGGACCAGGGTTTAAAAATGCCGGACAGTACTGCGGCTTGTGTTAGACAGGGTCGAGAGCTTGGCTACAAGGGCCCTCTCATCGCTGCTATCCCCGGGGATCCCCATCTAATCCTGAATATGATAGGTAAAGACGCTGCTACAGACTTTATTTATGCCGCCTTTGACGTGTATGGACCGGAAGCACCCCCTATGGTAAAGGAAATAGTGGAACTATGGGACAGCACACATAGCGAGCCATTCGATGCGGACTCACCGGAAACCTGGGACACCATGTGGGTTCTAAAACAGGTAATTGAGAAAGCACAGAGTCTTGACCCCACCGACGTAGCCAAAGCGTGGGAGAGCATGGATACTTTTGAATCCTGTAAGGGGACTGGGAAAATGGGCGGTGCGCAGACTTTCGGGATTAACCACATGGGGTTTGCACCTTGTCCTGTAACCAGGCTGCAAAACGGTGGGATAGAATTTATTATGTGGTTTGACCCATGGGTGCCCTAGAACATGGCTAGTTAATTGACCAACAGGTAAATAGAGATAGAGAGCGCCCTAAGAGGAGGCACGTTTTATTACGGCTAATGTGGTTGGCGGGAGAAGGTTAAGAACGGCGGTAGCTCTCGCCAACCACCAGTCTATTGGTACAGCCGTTCTCGGCGTAGTGATGGGAGCCAGGTATTTCGGGTTTTTAGTCGTGAGGGTATCCATTAAGCCTTTGTTAGCCGCTCTGGATGGCCCAAAAATAATGTGCCGGCAACAGCCTGTTTAGAAGTATGAAATGACGCACCAGTATTGAGTATTTTGGGGAGTACGCAGAGAGCATGGAAGTCATCTGGCAAAGTCTAACTAATGGATTGATGATGGGATGGGTCTACGTGCTCGTAGCTCTTGGTCTAACCATCGTTTTCAGCATCATGCGTATTTTACAGCTGGCGCATGGTGAGATATATATGCTCGGCGCTTTTTGCGTATATTACATGTGTGTCGTACTCGGCATTAATATTTTTATAGCCTTCGTAATATCGGCGCTGGCACTGGCTTTGTTGGGTGTGGTTCTGGAGAGGCTTTGCTTCCGCCGATTCCGGGGACATTTTGACACCAGCATGATTATTGCCATCGGTCTTATTCTGCTTCTACAAACCACAGCGGCCGTGGGCTTTGGCACACAGGAAAAATGGGTTCCGAAACTTATTCCCGGCGTTCTGAACGTCTGGGGTATCAATCTTGCCTGGGATAGAGTGCTGGCCGTGCTCATTGGAATCGTTCTGGTGTCTCTATTATTCCTGTTTATTCAGAGAACAAAGTTAGGCCAGGCAATGGTAGCTATTTCCCAAGACCCGGATGCCGCTGCCCTGCAGGGAATAGATGTTAACCGTATTTCCTCCCTCAGCATGGCCATAGGTTGTGCCCTGGCGGCAATAGCCGGCGGACTGATGGGAGCTATATTCCAGGTGGAGCCGTTTATGGGCAGTTTTGCCATGACCAAAGGTATTGCCGTAATAATTCTGGGAGGCCTGGGAAGCATCTGGGGTGCCGTTATTGGAGGCATCATTATAGGTCTGATAGATGGTATGGTCCCCATAGCGGCGAATACTACCGTGGCTACCTTAATTGGCTTTGTTCTCATCATCGTTATCCTGATAATCAGGCCTCAGGGAATCCTGGGCCATGAGTGAAGAGGAGAAGCGTGTTCTCTATAAATTAGGTGTGAAGAGTAGGCCAATAGTTTTGTATGAACACAGCGGATTAAAGACCGCACCCTGACTAATCTGGAAAGAGCCGATGAGATTAGGTAAGAATTTAGGTTTCGCTTTCCTGATAATACTTATATTCGTGGTACCGATATTTATCAAGAACCAGTATTATCTTCATGTCCTCATCCTGTGCGCGATTAACATTATCTTGGCCAGCAGTCTCCGCGCCATAACCACCACAGGGCAGATATCTCTCGGTCATGCTGGTTTTATGAGTATAGGCGCTTATACGTCGGCTATACTGGCGATGAAGCTGGGCCTTTCAACCTATGCGGCTTTAGTACTGGGTGGCGTAGCTGCCATGGTTGTGGCCGCCATAATTGCTTATCCCGTTACCAGGGTCAGGACAGTGTACTTCGCCATGCTTACCCTGTTCCTTGGCGAAGTTATCAGATTAGTGATGACAGAGGGGAGGGCGATTACCGCCGGCACCTCAGGCCTTATGAATATTCCTCACCTAGATAATATCTCATTCCTGGGGCTATATAGTATAAATTTTGCTACCAAGCTGCCGAATCTATATTTCGTTTTGGTCCTTATGCTCATCACCCTTTTGTTTCTTTACAGTATTGACCGTTCTTACATTGGCATAACCTTCAAAGCTGTCTCACAGGACGATGCCCTAGCTGCCAGTACCGGCATCAATGTGGCTAGATTCAAAGCCATGATATTCTATACGGGCTGTTTTTTTGCCGGCCTTGCCGGGAGCTTTTATGCTCATTATATGTCAGTCCTGACTCCCGACTCTTTTGGTCTCTTCCACAGCATCTATATATTGATATACGTGATAGTCGGCGGTCAGGGCAGATTTTCTGGTGCTGTCATCGGAGCTCTCATCTTAACACTTATTCCTGAGATATTCCGTGTGCTGAAGGAATACCAGCCATACATTTTCGTGGTGGTATTATATCTGGTGGTCTTCTTATTACCTGGAGGCCTGGTGGATTTACCCGGGCTGATTAAAAGAAAGATTCAAAGAGGAAGGGCTTAGCATTATGCTCGAAACCAGGGGGCTGACAAAGTATTTCAAGGGCCTGCGTGCTATCAGTAATTTTGACTTGAATGTTGGTACCGGGGAGATAGTTGGTATAATTGGTCCCAACGGTGCCGGGAAAACAACTATCTTTAATCTGATAACGGGTTTTCTTAAACCGACAAGCGGTGAAATAATATTTGAGGGGAAAGATATCACCAATCAGAAAACACACGTGATCGCGGAGCGGGGAATTGTCCGGACCTTTCAGCTGGACCGAATATTCCACGACTTCACCGTCCTCCAGAATCTGGTCGCAGCGTCTCACCTGGTCGCCAAGATTGGCTTCTGGGAAGCAACACTTAGCACCTCCCGATACCGCCAGAAGGATGTAAATGCCCGGGCTCACGCCATGGAAATCCTGAATTTCCTGGAGCTGGACGATAGGAAAGATGAAATTGCTCAAAACCTGTCACACGGGCATCAAAAGATGCTTGGTATTGCCATAGCTATGGCAACCAATCCGAAACTGCTGCTGCTTGATGAACCTCTAGCAGGGATGAACCCCGCGGAGGTCGCTAAAGCACTTGATATCATTGACAAAATAAGGAGTCGAGGGACATCTATACTCCTGATTGAGCATAATATGCACGCCGTCATGAGTATATGTGATTGGATAGTGGTACTGAACTTCGGCGTGGAAATCGCCAGAGGCACCTGCGAGGAATGCCAATGTAACCAGGAAGTAATTAAGGCCTATCTGGGAGCTGGAGGATATGCTGCTTAGTCTGAGAGAAATAAAGATTCAATACGGAAAAGCGGAGGCGATTAAGGGGTCAACGATAGAAGTAGCGGAGGGCTCTATAACCGGACTCATCGGTGCTAACGGAGCTGGTAAAAGCTCCATCCTGAAAGCCATATCCGGATTGCACCCGATAAGTAAGGGTGAAATATGGTTTGAAAATAAGCGAATAGACGGGATGGCCAGTCACAACATTGTTCGAATGGGCGTCGTCCAAATCCCGGAACATCGAAGACTTTTCCCTTACATGAGTGTCCTGGAGAATATCAGAATAGGCGCCTACTTGAGGAAAGATAGAACTGGCATCAAGGACGACCTGGATAAAATCTGGCAGCGTTTCCCCATATTAGGGGAGAGACGTGACCAACAAGCAGCGACTCTTAGCGGGGGTGAGCAACAGATGCTGGCCATTGGCCGAGCCCTGATGGCAAAACCAAAGCTACTTCTCATGGACGAGCCTTCACTAGGTTTAGCTCCCTTAATGGTGGAAAATCTGGCTGATGTGATAAGAGATATAAATAAGGGGGGTATCAGCGTTCTTCTGGTAGAACAAAATGCCGGGCTGGCTTTTAACCTTACCGAGCAATTATATGTGCTGGAAGTTGGTAGTATAGTTCTGGAGGGCAAGACAAAGGAGATAATGAATAATGAAATTGTACGCAAAGCATTCCTGGGTGGATAGAAAAATAATATGAAAGGAGTTTATCATGTTTAAAGTTAAAGCAACCATAGTGGGTTTCTTAGGGGATACGACGAAATATCCCTGTCACTTCAATCATCAAATCGGTGACGAAATCATCTGGACTGGAGCCGAACTAAAGGGAAGGATATGTCCCGCCATACTACCGATGATTGCCGAAAAGGCCGCTGCCCTTTATTCAGCCGGACCCAGGTATTTAGACCCTGGCTATTATTATCCATTCTGGTATGCCCCGGTAAGCGTCTATGATCCGAGTATGAAAAAATATGACGGCATCGGGTTCAGGCCAGTCCTGAAGACGCTGGAGGACATTAAGTACGGAATGTCACTATTGAGAGATCCAAACTCATTCAAGTGGCCCCCGCACCCGGAAAGAACCGTAGCCAAAGATATTATGTTGATATGTCCTGACTACAGGACTTCTGTTCAGATTAAGGTTGAAGCGTTTGACCTGGCCGACGACGGTGATAGCGTCACTTACTTTAGAAGGGAGATGTCAATATTGAGCAGGGTTCTGCCAAAGCCAGGAATTGCTGTAGACAAAATACTTGACGAATTTACCAAGGAAGAGATAGAGAATATATACCCTTCGTTAAGCCAGATTCTGGTGAGTATATTAGTCGAGGAACTCGAGCTTATGGGCTACCTTGAAGTCAGGGATGGAAAAGCGACTGTAACCGATAAGGGTGCTAAAAAACTCGAAAGCTTTAAAGCGAGTCTGACGGCAGAGGAAAAAGAAGCTCTAAAGATTTAATTTAAGTTGCCTAACCAATCATGTTCCGGGCTGTCTCTTAAGTGATAGGAGAAGCGAGAGGAATGACACAACTGGCATAAAGGAGGAACCATGTTTCAAGTTAAAGCAACTGTAGTCGATTTCTTGGGAGATGAAGAAAAATATCCATGCCATTTTCAGCACAAAATCGGTGATGAGTTCATTTGGGATGGAGAAAAATTTATCGGAAGGATATGCCCAAGTTTAACGCCTTCGCTTATTCCAAAGATGAATGAGCTTTGGGCCGCCGGCCCCAGGTGGATAGATTCTATGTATTATGTTCCTTTCTGGTATGCTCCTGTGAGTTTGAAGGACCCGAGTTTAAAAAAATATGACGGGCTTGGCTTTAGAAACGTCTTGACAACGTATGACGAGCCTAAATACCACATGGCGAATCTGGTGGCTCCCAATGCCTTCAAGTGGCCGCCGCATCCGGAAAGAACTGTATCTAAAGATATGACAGTGATTTGTCCTGACATCAGGACTGCGGCACTCCTCAAACTTGAAGTATTTGACCTGAGTGATAAAGGCTATGATGTCCCCTATTTTAGAAGGGAGATGTCAATATTGAAGAAGGTTCTGCCAAAACCGGGAATCAAGGTAGATGAGATACTAAACGAATTTTCCAGGGAAGAAATAGAAGGGATATATCCAGCATTGAGCCAGGTTATGGTGCAAGCATTAGTCGAGGAACTCGAGCTTATGAGTTACCTTGAAATTGAGAATGGTAAGGCTACGGTGACCAAAAAGGGCGAGGCGAAACTGGCGAATTTTAAAGCAAGCCTGTCTGCGGAAGAAATAGAGGCACTCAGGATGTAGTCAACATGCCCATTAAAAAACGTCTGATTCGTCTGTTACTATTTCATCTGCCGTGGACTACAATATTAGCCTGGGACGTTTCTATTTGGTACTAACTTCACGGAGCCTTAATGCCTTTTCTCCGCTACAGCATTAAGTCCAGCAAAGCGGCCGGTGACCCAGGCCATGCCGTGGGTAAGTCCGGGACACATCGTGGGATAATCCA
>CAZPQB010000130.1:0-7338 GCA_964588605.1 uncultured Dehalococcoidaceae bacterium
CATTCTCGCCTCGCTAACAACCAACTGACACTTCGGCAACAGTCCCATCTATAGTATACATTGGTTGTTTTATAGCTAAGATAGAAATTCTCTAAAGGTAACAATCTACTTTTTTTACCTCAAATAACAATCCGAGCACAAGTGATGTGTAGAATAAATGACTACTTGTTCCGTGCTCAAATAACACCAACTAGTTTGGCGTAGCCGAGGGCGAAAAGGAGGTAAACAACATTACTAACCAACGTAACTATGATAAAAGCTCTTACACCTTGAGCCGTACTAACTCCCAGCTTATTCAGATGCCTGAGAGCGAAGGTGAGGACACTGGTTGCGCCGAACATTATTACGAGGAGAAACAGGGCTATCACTTGCGCACCGAAAGAAAAGACGAAATAGAGAACAGCTCCGGGTACGAACAGGAGAGCGTTCCACCCGATATAGGTTAACGACAATCGCCACAAGCCCCCGGTCTTTCTTTTTCTTCCCAGCAGCCGGGGCATTAAAAAGTACCAGGACATAATCCAGAACAAAGCGGCGACAACCAGTCCGATGAAGAAAGCTGTTTGCGTCCCCGCCCGCCTGAGGCCGGTTCCGAGGTTGGCTCCAGAACCCTGGTTGACCGTTATGACGATATCTTCCGCAGAGTTGCTGTTGGCGTAGGTGACCCGCCAGATATTCAGCCGACTGTGGAAAGGATAGATAGATACATCGGTTGCCTTATCCACCGCATAGGCAGACTCCTCACCTGAGTCGGCGATACGCGGCTCATAAGACCACTCCTTCTTTGCGTATCCAGAGCGGTTTACTCCTAGCTTCGGGTATTGTACGGTGAAATCCAGTTCCTCCGGCACAACAACGTAGACCCTAGTCATCTCAATGGGGTGCGCCCAAGCGGCGCCAGTCCCCAGCGGGTAAGCATATGTCGCCCCGGACTCTGAAGTAGCTAGGGTGGTCTGCCAGAACAAGTGTAATCCCGGCTCGCCGGTTGGGGTACTTTCACTTCCGGGCTCAGTAGCCACCAGTTGAGGTTGAGTACGTAAATTCACAACGGCTATCTGCTGTCCCCTGAGGCGGGACAGTGTTTCCGTCACCGACGAATCAAGGCCGGTGGTGATTATCAGCGCTTCAAGATCGGTAGACTCATCAAGCCCAAAGATACTGACCTCTGAGCTATCTGTCTTGAAGGTTGATATGGGTGGGGGTGCCTCGGCGCAACTGGTGAACAGGAGAGGCAGCCATAAAGGGGTAAGCCATACCCCATTGGTCAGCAATGCGCCGGCAAACAGATATTGCATGAATTGCTGATCCTGCCGGTAACCCTGAAAGATTGTCATATCCAGCCTGTTGGTGAAGCTGTCGTTAAAAGCAAAGGAGTCCTGCTCCCGAACGGCGAATCCATCGGCCTTTAATCCCAGCGGAACGAAGAAGACGACTTCATGAGACTCTCCGGTCTGGTCCAGAATTGAAACGAAAAGGTCAATGGATGCAGTGTTTGCATCCCGAAACGTAATGACAGCCACCTGCTGCCCCTCTTTCAACTTGACGAATAACTCGGGATCAACCATTGGCCCGCCGTCAGCTCTGGCAGGGACGGGCCAAGCCGTAAATATGAAAGTTAGCAAGATAGCGATGGAAGTACTCAGCTTTTTCATAGACCCACCTCCTTAGACGATGAGTTGACGGGCAACCTCTGAGAGTCACATCTCTGCGCTCTATATCTCAGTCTCCTATGCCCATGATGCGCAGCCTTTCCATATTTAGTCAGGCTGTGCCAATCCCTTAACCTCAATAAACACTACGCAGTCCGGCACCGTCAAACTGCCGTCACTGATGGCTTTATCGATAGCTGATAGGTCGGTTATCCGGTACTCGACTTTGTTATCCATAACATGAATGCCCGAATCCGCCGGTATGCCCAGACTCCTGAGGGTGGCCGACACCTCCCTCTGGGCGTTTTGCAGCTCAAGAAATGAGAACGCGGCCGTACGCACTTCGACATATTCGGCCATTCCCTCCGGAATATATGGCTTCATTATTTCCTCCCCTTCGCGGGTAAACAGCACGACGATGCGAAACTCCGGCTCATGCTGAATGTACAACCCCGCAAACGTTTCCGGCTCCTTGATACCAAGCTCGGTATCAAGCCCGGCAAAGGCCTCCTGTATCTCAAAACGGCGCATGGCCTCGTCGGTGGTAATTTCATAGTGTTCGGCATATATTACTGCTTCGAGAAGCTCATCGGCCGCCGCTGTCTCGGAAGGTTCGATACTGCTGGTCATAGCCTCGGTGTTTACGATGCGCCCGATAAACAGTATAGCACCTGTCTCGATATCCCGAATCAGGAAGACGAAAGGACGGTCAATGGTGACGGTAACCGGCTCTTCCGGCTTCGGGCCGGGCGCTGACATCACCATCGTTACTGCCGTAGCCGCAGCAGCCTCGGTGCCCCCTTCCTCCACCAGTACGAAAGCCTTGTGGATTACGTCGCCGATGAACAAATCGTTATTGCCCGTCATGCCGGAGAAATCGGCACCACCCGAGAAGGCCTCCGCCATGCCGAGGGCGGATAGCGCCTGCTTGAGGCTGAAGTCCGATTCAAACTCGAATTTGGGCATTGTAAGCCTGACGCGCCTGTCATTCAGGCTATCGATAATCCTGTCCGCCTGCTTGTAATTAAGGCTGTCTTCAAATTCGTTAAATTTGCCCTCAGCCGGCAACAGTACCACCATTGACAGCTCATTACCATCGTATGGCATCTCCACCGCCTGATAGTTGTCCCCTTCCGTATATCCCAATGTCTCAGTCTGCCTCATCATGGGCATGGTAACGCTGCCGCCGTCAAGAAGATAAAAAGGCAGGTCGGTGGTCGCTTCTTCAGTGAACTTGTGCTCCCAGGCCGCGTTGAAGTAGATGGCATTGGTCAATACAAGGCGGGTGAGAGGGGTGATGCCGCCCGGTTGAATCAGGTCATTAATCCTGTCCTCGGTCTGCTCGCTGACCCAGTCATTGATGGTGATGCGGGATGGCTCCGGTTCATTGATAAAATCCAGTATCCTGAGTCCTGCGCCGTAATTCTCGGCTAAGGTATCCAGAAAAGCCACCCTGAATTCGTAGTCCTTCTGTCCCCAGATGGCATTAACCACGTTCAGCCGGAAGCCTTCACCGTCCTTGCCTTCGGCTCCTTCGCCGCGCTGGGCAAGCTCATTATCCAGCCAGTTGAAGGCGGGGTGCAGCTTATCCTGAGGTAAGTCATAATGCATAGCCCTGGCCATCTGCTCTGCTGTAGCGCCGCTGGCACCAGCGTAGGTCATGGCCAGCGCTGCCGAGATGCTGTAAGGCGAGTAAAATATGTTGCCTTTTCTGGTTTTCAATTGCTGGTAGAGGTCAAAGGCAAAGACACTATTACCATCGGTCAGGCCGGCTTGGTCGTTCCCGGATATTTCCGGTGCTTCGATGCGAGTCTTCTCCGATTGCAGGATGGCGCCGGACGCCTGCACCACCGCATTCGAGACTTGCGGTGCAACCGATGTCTTCGGCGCGCAGGCTGATAGTAAGGATGCTATCACGATCAGCATCAATAAGTGAACTATTCTCTTCATCTTAATTTTCTCCTTCAATTCCCCCGCACCTCAGCTATTTTCTCTTCAAGCTCAGAGATTGTAATCGTATTGCCTTCCGGAGTAATCACCTGACCATCCCAGTAGCCGAGCTTGCCCTGCATGGCGCCGGTAACCCGGTAGTAATCATCCGACACAATTCCTTCGGGCGGGATATTAGGTTGCGGGACCCTGGTCAGGAACAGGATAGCCTCCTCCCCCAGGTTAAACACCGGTTCATCTTCAACCCACATGACTATTTCGCCGGCCCGGCCCCCCGTTACTCTCACGACAATATAGGCCGATTGCGGCTCGCCGTAAAGGTAAGATTCGGTCTGAATGATGACATCGGTGAATACCTGCAAATAACTCGACCATGGAGGCTCCGTCCCCGTCCTGGCAGGGAAAATATCGACCACCTTGCCGATGACTATCGCGTCTGATTTTTCAATAAGGTCTTCCAACGTAAGCCTTACCATTAACGCGCTGCCCGTAGTCACGTCATCGCCCGGTTCTGGCTCGACTTTGGTAGTGATAATGCCATGATTACCCAGATACTGGAATTCTGAAACGTTCCCGACAACATTTACCGTGCAGGGAATCGTCCCATAGTTCTTGCCGTCAATCTCTATGCCTATCCCGAAGGAGTATTCCCCGGGCTGAACATCAGGGGAAATTTCAATCACCAGCACTGCTCCAAGCGTACCGGGTAATCCTACTCCTCTCCCTCCATCCGTAAGCGTTATTCCGGTCGGCACGTTTACCGAATAGAACGCCAGATTCCGATCGAAAAGACCGCCTTCTTTCCTGATGCGGACGATATTATTCCTAGTCTCTCCGGCTTCTGTTTTGATGTAGTCTCTGTAACTCACATTCAGAGCATCCAAGCCACCACCCAAGACAACGTCAGTAGATTCAATTGGAGGCCACGGATTTTCCACTCCCTGCTGGTGAACGTTGGCCCGGTAGGCTAGGCCGCCGGGAGTCGGTATGATATCGTCGGCAACTTCCTCACCCGGCGCTGGTATTGGCAGCGTCTCTTTAAATAAAATCGGTTGGCGAATTTCGTCTTTCCCCGTTGATACCCCGAAGAGACCGGGGTTCTGGAGTACCGGAAAGACCAGAAGCAGCCCGGTAATGACGACGGTGGCTAATGCAGGCCAGTACCACTTTACCCACCATCTCTTGCCCAGAGCTAAATAAACGCCGTAGACAAGCTGTGCCGCCCCTATGAGGAGAATTATTATCAGCCTGATGGCAAAGTGCCCTGGGAAGAACACGTAGAAGAGAAAGACCGGCGGATACAAAGGGAAGAAGGCGCCAACCAGACAAACGATTCCGTGAATGATTAAAAGCCCGGATAGAAAATAAATCATGATGCCTCCGCAGGCACAGCTTCTGCCTTTTTACCCATACCGATGGCCGCCAGTATCAGCAATATGGCGGCGGGGAATAAAATTATCCCCACGCTAACCATGGTGACAGTACCAACAAGACTGAGCACCAGCATAGTAATGGCACTTACCCGGATGAACCACTGACCCAATCCGAGATTTTTCGTTCTCATTATTACGGCCAGCAGTCCCAGTAGTCCCACCAAGGCTGTAAGGATGATGAAAGCTATGATTAACCAATCCCAGGATTCAGAGGCAGTGGTTGTAATTATTGAAGATTGTCCTGTGGTTGTAGTAGTTATGACCGTATGTGTCGGAAGAAAAAATGAATAAATTATGGCAAGCAGGATACTCCAGACTCCGCCCGCTATCCCACAGGGTTTGGCTATTCTGTTCAGGGTTTTCATATTAATACCCTCCTTTAACCTGACCGAATATCCGGTCACTGTTCTACCCCACCGTTACCTCCAGCCAGCCGCTGCCGTAAAAGCCGTTCTCGAAATGCTGGTAAAAGTGCAGGTAATAGGTGCCAGGGTTAAGCTCCGGCGCTGTGCTAACGACAAGGTTGAAATTATAGGTGGCGTTGGGATAAGCCATAAACTCGGACGGCTCGAGGTAAGCGTCCAATCCTTCCGGCCAGGGCAGCGGCATCTCTCCGTATTCCCCGTCGACATAGACAAAGCTGCCGGAGAAGCTACCAGGGCCGTCCTTTCTCGTCTCCAAGGTGATAGGGAGCAGCTGCGTCTCGCCGGCATTCAGCTTTATTTCATGCTCGTAGGTCAGGCGCGACATGAAGAAGTGGGAGTAACCGGGCACTGGGTTGGGGTATCCGTTTTCCACCATAAACGCTAAATAAACCTCATCGCGCTCATCACCCAGCATCGCTACCGCCTTTATCTGGCTGGAGCCTTCATTGAGCAGCACCTGCGCCTTGAACAGGCCGTCATCATTTACCGGTACATCCTCGCCGTTGACGGTAACGCTTGCCTCCGGCTTGTTCACTATGCCGGTCACCGATAGCGATTCTTTAGTGTAATCGGCCCCCGGTTCGGGTTCGGCGTACAGACGGTAGATAACCAGCGGCGGCACGAAGGTGACATTGATGGTACGGCTGGTCTTCGCTGCGTCATTAACGGCAATGACCTCGATGATGTTTTCGCCCGCCTCGGTGAGTACGGAGTAGCCCCAGAAGCCACCCCCTACCACTGTAGCCTCAACGCCGTTTATCAGTACCGTAGCGGTGGGGTCGTCAACCGTGCCGGTCACCGGTAGCAGATTGATGCTGTACTCTGCCCCATCCTGCGGAGAAGTCACCTTCAGTTCGGGCTCGTCAGCGAAGCTTATAAGGGGCGGATGATATTCAATGTCGATATTATCAGCGGTGCGATCGCTCCCTCGGAGGGCGGACGCTTCGATACGGTTGTCACCCTTTTCAAGAGGAACATAGGCATAGAAAGCGCCACTTGCGGTAACCCGGGCTATCACCAAGGGGAAAGGTACAGGGGACTCGCTTTCGGCGATTGAAGTATTGCTGATAACGACGAGTGCCTCCGGGTCAGAGACAGTGCCGGTTATCTTCACAATGTCCAGCTTAGATGTATCACCATCATCCGGCGCTGTTATCTCGATGTTCAGTGGTGCTGGTGGCATGTAGATAGCCTCGCGGGTATCGGTATCGGTCTGGTCACCCAGCCGGGCAACGGCGGTCAGGGTGTTCGTACCCTCCGCCAGTTCAATCATGGCGAGAATGTAGCCGTCATTACCCACCTCAGCCTTCTGGCCGTTGATGGTGACCTCGGCGTGCGGGTCGGAAACGCGTCCGCCTATCCTCGCCGGTGATTCCGTGAACCAGTCCCGGCCCGGTTCCAGGTTCAGGCTGATGCTGACGTGCAGGTCAGGGTTATAGTTTACGGTAACTGTTTTGGTGACTTCTTCCCTGCCGTTGGTGGCCGTAACGCGGATCTTATTTTTACCCTCGTCGAGCACGATATAGTCGCTCTCGAAATTGCCGTCCGCCTCTACCTTGACGTATCCCTCGTTGTCGATGCTGACCACGGCACTGGCCGGAGAAACCGTACCCCGCACCCTGGTAAATCCCCACGAGGTCTCCCTGCCTTCCGTCGGCGATGTAATCTCCAGGGTGAGAGGCCCGGTAAATGGCTGTGCCTGTGATGGTTCTGATACAGCAGTTTGCGGCGGTAGCTGTGTTTCCTGGTTTGGCATTGTTTGCGGCTGACATCCGGTAACCACGCCAACCATCAGCAGCAACAATACTATAATGGTTACTAGCTTATTCATTTCACGCTTCACTCACTACTCCAGCGGTATCTTGAACTCCCAGGGGCCTT
>CAZPQB010000131.1:0-7267 GCA_964588605.1 uncultured Dehalococcoidaceae bacterium
TGTAGCCTTGTCAAAGGAGGCTGAGTATGGGTACGTTTGCGTGGAGATTTGACGAAATAAATAAAGATATGGCTCAAAAATGTGGCGGCAAGGCAGCCCATTTGGGTGAGTTAACCTACCTGAAGCTCAATGTTCCCAAGGGATTCTGCGTAGTAGCGGATGCTTTTGACACTCACCTGAAATGCAATCATCTTGACGAACCGATAATGAAAATAACACAGGACCTTGATTATGATGATTTTGAAGCGCTGGAACAGAAAACCGGCAAAATCCGCTCGATGATAGAGACTGCCGAGATGCCGGCAGATATACATGAGGAAATCATTGAGAGTTATCATAATCTGCTGGATAATGAGCCGGAGCCATTCGTAGCGGTTAGGTCGTCCGTAGCTGTCAGGGACAGCACGATATCATCTTTCCCGGGAATGATGGATACTTTCCATTACCTGCGAGGGGCGGAGACCATAGTAGATAATGTGAAGAGGTGCTGGGCTTCCGTATGGTCAGCGCGCGCCGCCTCGGCTCGCCGGAAAAAGGGAGTTGAACACTCTAAGGCGATAATCGCCCCGGTCGTGCAGAGCATGGTCAATGCGAAGTCGGCCGGCGTCATGTTCACGCTTAACCCACTTAACGGAGATCCGTCGAGGGTCGTTATTGAGGGCAGCTGGGGACTGGGTGAGAGTGTAGTTTCAGGCGCCGTGACCCCCGATAGAGTCATCGTGGACAAGGTACTTCTGGAGGTAACTGAAAAGTTCACGGCCTGCAAAAATATTGAATGTGTGCATGACCTTGAAAAGGGTGGGGTAGCGCATGTGGAGGTAGCACCGGATTTGAAGAATAAACTCTGTCTGGACGATCAGGAAATAAAAGAACTGGTGCAGCTGGCCAAGCGCATCGAGGAGCATTACGGCTGCGCTCAGGACATAGAGTGGGCTATTGACCGGGACTTCTCTTTCCCGGATAGTATCTTCATCTTGCAGAGCCGCGCCGAGTCGGTATGGAGCCAGCGTAAAAGGGAGCCCATTATCGGTAAGAAGACCGGTTATGAGCTTCTGATGGAGAAAGCGTTATCAAAGACTAGGGTTAAGATGTAATTACCGGAGCCGCTGGCCGGTGGGTTATTCAATCTGAGATTATTATGGAATACACCTCGATTATGAAAGGCATATAGATTTTAGAAACTTATCACAAAAGGAGGACACCATGAAAAGCATGGGAGAGTGGATTGCAGCTTGTGAAAAAGAAGGGGATATACACCGGATAGAGGCTGAGGTAGACTGGAATCTGGAGATGCTGCACATAGCCCGACTAAATGAGAGTAAGAAAGGACCGGCCCTCCTCTTTGAGAATGTCAAGGGGTACGACATTCCGGTTCTAGCCAGCGCTTTTACCACCCCCAAGAGACTTGCTATTACTTTAGGTCTGCCCATCGGCTACTCGATGTGTAATATGTCGCGGGCATGGATGGAGAAGACATCCAAGGGAGCGCTGGTAAAACCGGTTGAAGTTAAGGCTAATATACCCGTTATGGAACAAATAGTCACGGGCGATAAAGTCAACGTATTCGATTTCCCTGTGCCGCAACTTTACCCGCAGGACGGTGGCAGGTATATCGGCACGACGGGCTATCTGGTTACCCAGGACCCCGAGACCGGCTGGACAAACTTGGGTACATATAGAATGCAGGCGCTGGATGAAAAAAGTGTGGGGATTCAGATTCTCCCCGGTAAACATGCTGAGTTTCATGTTAAGAAGTACCAGAAGATGGATAAAAAGGCACCAGTGGCAGCGGTCATTGGCTGCGACCCGATACATTTCCTCGTCTCAAGCACCATGGTTTCCGCCGACGTAGACGAGTACGACGTAATCGGGGCCCTCAGGGGCGAGGGTGTTGAAATATTCAAGAGCGACCTCACCGGCCTCAAACTTCCCGCCAATGCCGAGATTATACTGGAGGGCGAAATTGACCCTGAAGACCTTAGACCAGAGGGACCCTTCGGTGAATACACCGGCTATTACTCTGGTAAATCCAAAGCAGCTCTACCTAAGCTCTGGATCAACGTCAAGCGCATACTACGTCGGAAAAACCCTGTATTCTGGATGACCAGTGTTGGGCCCCCCGTTGGGGAACACCACATGATTCAGTCTCTCAACAGGACAGCCACTTTATGGTCTGACCTCGAAGCTATGCATCTACCCGGGATTCAATCGGTTTATTGTCCCTATGAAGCTACAGGAAGGTTCTGGGTTATCGTTTCCATAAAGACCATGTATCCCGGACATGCCAATCAGGTGGGACATGCCGTCATTTCCACCACTACCGGACACTACGGTGTTAAGGGGGTCATTGTCGTCGATGACGATATCCCCGCCGATGACTTAACCGGCGTATGGTGGTCGCTATCAGTCCGCTACAATGCCATTCAGGATACGGATATCGTCAGGAGGGCACGTTCCACGGTTCTCGATCCATCGCTGCCGATCGATGCCCGGGAGATTGTCTCGCAAATTATCATGGATGCCACTATACCCTACGAATGGAAGGAAAAACCAACCAAAATCGTACTCGATGAGAATGTGAAAAATCGCGTTATCAGTCGATGGCAGGAGCTCGGTTTTAAGGAACCGTTCTAATTTCCTTTAATACTAGTACTGACTAATCCTTAGTAATTATTGAGGTGATATATGGCTATCGCTGCCTGTGGCATGCTGGATGAGAGGGAAGAAGGCCTGCGGATACTCAAGGAGCAGATAGAAAAAAGAGGTCACAAAACGGTGCTTATTGATTTCAGCATAGGTACCGGAGGCATCGAGACATCACTCAAGGCTGATATTACCTGTGACGAAGTGGCGCGGGGTGGCGGCATGAACATAGAAAAAATCAGGGAGACTCTGGCCAAGGAAAGGGAGAAGGCGACCTCAGCCATGTCCGAAGGACTGGTCAGGAAGGTGCTGGAACTGTATGAGGCCGGGGAACTACAGGGAATCATAGCCGTGGCCGGCCTGACGGGAACCGTCATGTCACTACCGGCAATGAAAGCCCTGCCCTTCGGGTTTCCCAAGCTCCTGATATCAACCGGAGCTGCCCTTCCGGCATATGCCGGCAGGCTCTCGCAGTTTTTTAGCGTCAGGGACATAACCGTAATGCACAGTGTGGCCGATACTGTAGGCTTAAATCCATTGGTAAGAACCCTGATGGTTAACGGTGCCGGTGCTATATGTGGTATGGTCGAAAGTCACCAACCTCCCCAAAAGGAGGCAAAACCGTCCATTGCCATTACGGAGTTTGGTTTCTGCGATAAGGGTGCCCACTACGTACGGGAGTATCTGGAGAAGGATTACAATTTCATCTCATTTAACGCTCAGGGACTGGGCGATAGAGCGGTGGAGGATCTGGTTAGCCAGGGATTGTTCGAGGGATTCGTTGATATGATGCCCGCCAACCTGGGTGAATACCTTCTGGGAGGCAACCGCGCCGCTGGACCGGATAGACTGGAGGCAGCCTGTAAGCAGGGCATACCTTACATTCTCACCCCCTGTGGGTTTGATATGATAAGCTGCGGCCCCGTGGAGAGGAAGGACAAAAATGATCCGCTCTGGGTCTCCCGGAAGCTGGCAGAAAGAAAGATGCTGGTTCAGGATGCCATGCGGGTGCAGGCGAGAACGAGCGTTGAGGAAGTGCGAACTATTGCCAAAGCGGTGGCGGAGAAGCTAAACAAGCACCGGAATAAAAAGCTGGTTAAATTCATAGTTCCTACTAAAGGCTTCTCTTCGCTGAGTGTGGAAGGTGGAGCCCTTTACGAGCCGGGTACGGACAGGGCTTTCGTTGAAGAGCTGAGGAAAAACCTAGACCCGAAGATACAAATAATTGAGGTTGACACCCATATTAACACTCCTGAGTTCGGACAGGCAGTAGGCGATGCCCTCCGGGAAAGCTTTAGATTACAGGCTCAAACCAGATAGGTAGCCGTCAGAAAGACATGGAGACGGACGCCATATTTACCTGAGCACTATAATATTATTTGCTGGGGGAGTTTACATAATGTTGCTCATAATCGGGATTACCGGGGCTTCTGGAGCGATATACGGCATCCGGCTACTTGAGGTGTTATCCACCAGCAAAGAAGTGGAAACACATCTAATAATTTCTGAGGCCGGAGAGAAAATGATAAGGCACGAAACCGATTGGGAACTGGAACGAGTGAAAGCACTGGCAAATGTCTGCTACGACATTAACGATATCGGGGCTGAGCTTTCCAGCGGCTCATATAAAAGAGATGGTATGGTGATTGCTCCCTGCAGTATGAAGACCCTTTCGGCACTGGCCAACTCATATGCCGATAACCTGATAGCCCGTGCCGCCGATACCACACTAAAGGAGAGAAAGAGGCTAGTCTTACTGGCAAGAGAAACCCCGCTTCATCTGGGTCACCTGAGAAATATGGTAAAGCTGACGGAGATGGGTGCCGTTATATTTCCACCGGTTCCCGCCTTTTATCATAAACCACAATCCATTCAGGACCTCATCGACCACACCATTGGTAGGGTCCTGGATATATTTGATATTGAGCACAATCTCTTCACAAGGTGGCCGGGACTGTATTGATATTATGGATACCTCCGGAAATCAGGGCTGAATGATGGGTGAATACGAAATTGTCAGGGGGGAAGGTAGGACGAGGTTAACACTCTCCGCGAAAAGCCTCGGCGATGACCTGGTGATATCCATCTACAATGTAAATGCGCATATTGGCGCGGTGGCTTTAGGTGAGTATGACCACGAAACAAAAAGAGCGTCAACCTCGGTAATCACCAGACATGGACATAAGGATGATGCCATAGCTTTGAAAGCAGCTTATCTGGTTAGTAAGAAAACGAAGAGACCTAGCTGTGTTATTGCCGGCGTTCATGTGGATGACATTACCGTGGAAGAGATACAGGAGTTCCTGTCAAACGCAGATTCCCTGGTGGAGGATTTCCTGAGGCATTGGGAACAGCACCAGAGTAACCATTAGTGCTAGAAGCATCATTATCATTTCTGTTAAGACTGGATAGACATAAAAACCAAATACGCATTCAGTTTGATTCCTTCCCAGCGGACACAAATCCTAAATATGTATCTCATGGCGTAATCCTTCCAGGAGGATGCTTATTCTCTCTTCTGGTGTATATCGGGGCGGAATTATCGATAGGATTATTAGACAACCTCAAGCACCGATTTTGACAACAAATGGCGTTCGTATTAGACTTGATAAGAATTAAAGACTGTGTTTAAAAAAGAACGTACGGAAAGTAACATGAGCGGAGACTGAAATTATGAAAAAAAGAACAGGAGCCATGACGGATAGAGAGAGGGTGGAAGCACTTCTGAGGCGTGAGAAACCGGACCGCGTTCCCATTTATCCCTTTGCTGCTGCCGGCTTTGCCGTGGTGTATACCAAGGCATCAATTGCTGATGCCTACAACAAGCCTGAGGTGGCTCTCGCGGCGCAGCGTAAGACCTGCCAGGATTTCGGCTGGGTTTTCGCACCAATGTTGGGCTATGCCGGTTTTGGTGGCTGGGAGTTTGGTGGTGTGATGAAATGGCCCAGTGGAGAATTTGCTCAGGCGCCGATGATTACTCGCCGAGCGGTTGAGTCGGAAGAGGATGTTTGGAACCTGAAAACCCCGGACGTTGAAAGCGCCGGTATTACTCCTTTAGCCATGGAGTTCTTTGGATTGTCTTCCCAGGAAAGACTCGATAATGAACCGTGGAATGTCACCAATCATATTGAGGGAGCATTTAATGTCGCGGCTAATATCTGCGGTATAGATTTGCTCGGCAGGTGGCTGCTCAGGAAACCTGATTTGGCCCACCGGCTGCTTGAGCTGGCTTCCGACTATCTCATCGAGCGGGCCCGGTATATAAGGGATTCCTTCGGTGTTGAAGGCGTGTTACCGGGAGGCGGCGAGCCGTCGGCGTCTAATGCGGTAATTTCACCCAAACACTTCGAGACGTTTGCCCTTCCCTATATTAAGAAGGTGTTCGAGAGTGTGCTGGCCATGGGCTATAAGCATACCTGTATCCATATTTGCGGAGAACAGAACCAGAACCTCCCGTACTGGGCACAGATATCCTTTGGCGACCCCGGTATTATCAGCATCGGCCATGAGGTTGAATTTGAAACAGCGGCTAAATATTTCCCCAACGACATTATATTGGGTAATCTTGAGCCGGCTATCATCCAGACCCAGACACCTGAGGGTGTGTATGAAGCCTCCAGGAAAGTCATCGAAAAAGGAAAAGAGTGCCCTGGTGGTTTTATGTTTTCACCCGGCTGTGAAATGCCCCCGATGGCACCTGCGGAAAATGTGATGGCAATGACCCGGGCAGTGAATGACTTCGGCTGGTACTGATAGAGCGCTGCGTTTCAGTCCGCAGTTTCAAACTGAACATCAACAGGACGGGGTAATGCCAGTCCGGTTTCTATTTCGATTGCCTTAAGTATGGCCATCGGCAACGGACAGGAAGTACAGAGGGTATGCTCGGAGGCAATCTTGTAAACCTCCGAGGATAAATGTGGTTTCAGGGCATCAAACTGGTTCAGCTCCGGCAACGCTTTACCCATACTAGTCACCTTTTCGCAAGCACTGGTGATCCTAATCCTGACCCTTCGTTTTTCAGCCTTGGTAACCTCCACGGCGGCGACCATGCCACAGATGCCTGGATTAACTATAGCTCGGGTCATCTATCCGGTGTATCGCCTCCTGTCAGGGTGGAAGACTGGTGGTGAGCCAAGTAGTTTATAGAAACCATTACTCATACCAGCCAAAGTTATCAATAGCCTTTTTCATCGTGTACAGGTTATACGGCGGTGTATTTACGGGGACCTCACAGCCCTGCATCAGCGCATAACCCCGGGGAGCGTGCTTGCCTGCCTCAATAGCCTGCCGGCATAATTCGTAGATTTGCAGCGGTGTCCCTGTCTGTAATATTGCCGGCTCAATATTTCCGGCAATGATATAATCATCTCCGAAATACTCTATAGCTGTGCCGATGTCAATCTCCCTACCGACGCTGACAATACCGGAGTCACCCATCGGTACCTGCGCCCAGTACGGCAGGTTTGAATTATGCTCACCACAGATATGGCACAGGATATACTTAATCCCCATCGCCAGTAACTTCTCATGGAGTTCAATCTGGTAAGGAAGCACAAATTTTTCAAATAGTCTCGGTGAGATAATTTGATTGGTAGCCAGAGGTTCCCATATCTGGATATTAACC
>CAZPQB010000132.1:0-6955 GCA_964588605.1 uncultured Dehalococcoidaceae bacterium
AAGGCCATGCTGGAAGATATGGCCATTCTTACCGGCGGCAAGGTTATTTCCGAAGATGTCGGGCGGAAACTGGATTCAGTTACCGTTGAAGACCTGGGCAGGGCCCGCCGGGTTACCGCTGACAAAGATAACACTACAATTGTCGAGGGCAAAGGTTCCGAGGAGGCGATTACCGGGAGAATAAAACAGATTAAGGCCCAGATTGAAGAGACCACGTCCGACTTTGACCGTGAGAAACTCCAGGAGCGGCAGGCCAAACTCGTCGGCGGCGTGGCCGTAATCAAGGTTGGTGCTTCCACCGAGGTTGAACTCAAGGAGAAGAAGCACCGTGTTGAGGATGCCCTATCAGCCACACGCGCTGCCGTAGAGGAA
Organism: uncultured Dehalococcoidaceae bacterium; assembly: GCA_964588605.1. Classification (GTDB taxonomy): domain Bacteria; phylum Chloroflexota; class Dehalococcoidia; order Dehalococcoidales; family RBG-16-60-22; genus CAZLEY01. Next base: position 373 of record CAZPQB010000132.1, read on the forward strand.
GGTATTCTGCCCGGCGGCGGTGTCGGGTTGCTCAATGCTCTCCCGGTTCTGGACAAACTAAAGGTGGCGGGAGACGAAGCCACCGGTGTTGATGTCGTCAGAAAGGCTGTTAACGAGCCACTGCGCTGGATTGCCGATAATGCCGGCCAGGACGGCTCCGTAATTGTCGATACCGTGAAAAAGAGCCCGAAAGGCGTCGGCTTTGACGCCGAGGCCAACGAATTCGGCGACATGGTGAAAAAGGGCATTATTGACCCCACCAAGGTGGTCAGGAGCGCTCTGGAAAATGCCGCTAGCATCGCCGTCATGGTCCTCGTCACCGAATCTCTGGTCTCTGATATCCCGGAGAAAGAAAAGGCGTCTCCAGCCATGCCCGGTGGCGGTATGGGCGGTATGGATTACGGAATGTAAGGTTAAACTACCGGTATTTAACGTAATATCTAATAGAATAGCCGTAGCTTCCCGGCTGCGGCTATTTTTTCTTTCATATCTTCTCCCACCCACCACCCTCGCGGCATCTATGGCTTATATCATAGTTCTTTCCCCCTCAACTCCCAAGAAATTAGGGGGTGGGGCGTAACCTTTACGGACAAAGCCGCGGGGGATACGAGGGTGGGCCTGGGTGGGAAAATAAAACAGGAGGCAGGGACAATGGGGCGTTTAAGAGGGGGACACAGGGGGTGAGGTTAGACACCCTAATTGTGTTGAGGCTATTTTAAAGTTTAAGCAAATCTTCCAGAGGCTCGTCCGGCTTAACCGGCCCCACGACCGCCAGCCGCAGTTTCTCACCTGCCAGCAGTTCCCCGGCCAGCCGCTGAAGCTCTTCGGCCGTGATGGCTTCAACGTTAGCTATCACCTCGTCCACGGTCAGGATTTCACCGGTAAGAATTTCCTGCCCCCCCATCCATCCGGACACACTGCGGCTGTCCTCAAGGCGCAATAAAATGCGGCCTTTGAATAACTCCTTCGCCTTGGCCAGTTCCTTCTCCGGGACAATTTCCTTAAGCCTGGCAAGCTCCTCAAGGATAGCCCTGATGGCTACCGAAAGTTTTTTAGTATCCACTCCGGCGGAAACCGTAATGGCACCGGCATCAAGAAAATGCTCAACGTAGCTGTTGATACTGTAAGCCAGACCCAGCTTATCACGAATCTCTGTGAACAAGCGGCTGCTCATTCCCTCGCCAAGTATGACATTAAGCAGGTCAAGCTTGAAGCGGTCCGGATGAGTAATGGAAAGTCCGGGCACAGCCAGACACAGATGGGACTGCTCGGTATCGCGGTTTTCTATCCGCACCCGGCTTGCCGTTTTACCCTGATAAGGCATATAGCCGGTCCGAGGCTGGCGTTGCATCCAGCCGGCGGTTACCTGAGTGACCAGGCCTGTGGCTTCCTGGTGCTGGATATCACCGGCAATCGCCAGCACGGTATTACCCGGCTGATAATATCCCACCAGGTAATCGAGTATCATGTCCCTGGTTATGGCAGTCACTGACTCCTTGCTGCCGGCGATATCGCGTCCGAGAGGATGCCCGGGCCACATAAGCTCATCAATAAGCATGGCCACTCTCTGCGATGGAAAATCCAGAGACATGTTTATCTCTTCAATAATGACCTGGCGCTCCTTTTCAATTTCAGCCGGGTCGAATTTCGAGTTGATAAGCATATCCACCATTACATCGAGGGCAATAGAAAAGTGAGGCTGCGCCACCTTGCACCAGTAAACGGTCATCTCCTTGTCCGTACCCGCGTTAAGGATGCCCCCCACCCCCTCAATAACCGTGCAGACCTCTGCAGCCGTGGGGCGCTTCGACGTGCCCTTAAAACACAGGTGCTCAATGAAGTGTGAAATGCCGGCCTGCTTATCAGTCTCATATCTGGAGCCGGCCCCGATAAAGAAACCGATGGATACAGAGCGGGTATGGGGCATGACGGCGGTAACCAGGCGTATTCCGTTATCCAGGGTAACTTTCTGATACAATAATGCACCTCTCAAATATGTGAATACGATATTCTATAGGTTTTATCTTATACTGTCAATTTAAGACAGGCTAGTCCAGCCGCCGCAGCCGTGAAGAAAAGAGCAACATCGCCAAGGATACGATGACCAGAGCTATTGCCAGCCCACCGATAGACCACTGAATCCCCATGGTCTCCGCCAGTATGCCGCCGAAGAAGGTGCCTAGGCTGGACAGGCCAAATCCCAGCATCATAAAGCTCATAACGCGTCCCCGGTAATCGGGGTTAACGTAATACTGTACCAGGGTAAAGCCAATTGCCGTCTGCCCCGTCTGGCCCAGTCCGATGAAAACAGCCAGTACCAGGGAGAGACTCCATTCCGTGTTAAAAGAGAAGGCCATCAGCGCCAGACTCAAAATCAGGCCGCTGAACAGCATCATAATACCGCGGTTTTTATTTGACATGGAGGCAAGGACGAACGAGACCACGATGGAACCTACCCCGGAGACGGCTAACAGTATCCCGAGGCCGACTTCGCCAACCTTCAATATATCATCGGTGAACATGGGCAATAGCATGTTAAAAGGCATGCCCAGTATGGTACAGCCGAGCGTGAACAGGAGGACAAGCATAACGATGGTATCGGTACGGATATACCGGAACCCCTGCATTACCTCCGTTACGGTGCTGCTACCTTCGCGGACTACCGGGCGCGCCGGCGGTATCCTGAACAGGAAGATAACAGAGAATATATACAGCGCCGTCATAATATAGTACACGGATTCAAAATCCCAGGCAGCAATAATGAATCCCGTAGCCGCCGGGGACACAATCCGGAAGACATTCATCCCCATGTTGTTCAGGGATATCGCGTTCATTAAGTCTTCTGGACTGACGATTTCTGGCACCATGGACGCTCGTGATGGCATCATGATGCCCATAATAATTCCCTGCATTACACTGGAAACCATCAAAATCCACCAGGAGCCGGGCACATCCTGACTAAGGTAATTCATGGACAATGCCACTGCCACACCAACTGAAACCAACGCCGAGGCCGCCTGACTGACAATCAGTATCTTTCTCTTCTCCAAACGGTCAGCCAGGGCGCCACCGTAAAGGGACAGGATAAGCATGGGTATCGAACCAACCAGGGCCATTAGACCCAGAATCGTCCCCGACCCTGTGATGCGGTAAATAAGCAGGGTGCGGGTTACCATCTGCATCTGCATCGGTGCCCAGTGCCCTATAAGGGAATAATAGTAGAGGCGATAGACAGGGTTTCTAAAGGAACTGAAAACCCTGCGGCCGTACCCCGATATGCCTCCCTCATCCATAGCCGGCCCGGTCGTCTTCAGGTCCTCGTCACGGTATTGGTCCTGATCATCATTCACTTATTCAGTCCGATACTTTCCTCTTAGTCACTGACAGGGGAAAACCAACTTCTTGAAAAAGGATTGAAGTCCTCGGGGGGTGCTGCTTTAATTCTACACCGCTATACTCTTTCAGGCAAGGAGGGGGCGGGGCTCCAGCATTGACTTCACTACAAAGCACTGCTAACATTAGAATGCGAGGTAAAGATGATTACGAAGCAGATAGTACCGAAGCTTTCGTTATTTCCGGTAACCGCCGCGGTCAACGAAAAGGGCCACCTGGCAATCGGCGGCTGTGACAGCATGACCATTGCCGAGGAATTCGGCACGCCGCTGTATGTTTTTGACGAAGCCGATATACGCCGCCGGTGCGCCGAGTTCAAGGCGGAATTCGGCCAGCATTACCCCGATACCACCGTATGTTATTCGGCGAAAGCCTTTACCAATAAGGCCTTGCTGCTCATTATGCAGGAAGAAGGACTCGGTCTGGATGTAGTTTCGGGCGGAGAGCTGGCCATAGCGTACTCGGTTGGTTTTCCCATGGACAGGGTATACTTCCCCGGCAACAACAAATCGGCCGAGGAACTCGAAATGGCTATCCAGTACGGGATAGGGCACATCGTGGTGGACAACCTTCATGAACTCGATATGCTGCGCCGGATGGCCGGCAGGAGAAAGGTCAATATACTGCTACGCCTGTCGCCGGGCATCGATGCACATACGCACCAGTACAACACCACCGGCATCGTGGACTCCAAGTTCGGTCTGACGCGTTCTACCTGGGACGAGGCGGTCGCCACAGCTTTGGCATCTGATAACTTGAATGTCGATGGTCTGCACTTCCATATCGGCTCCGGTATCTTTGAGACCGAGCCATATCTAAAATCCATTGACGTTGTGCTTGAGTATGCGGCCGCCATAAAGCAGAAGCACCGCTTTGAAATAAAAGTAATGAGCATCGGCGGGGGATTCGGCGTCCAGTATACACTGGAGGCAGTACCGCCACCCATTGCCGCCTATGCCGAAGCGATTGCTGACAGAATTACCACCAGGTGCCGTGAACTGAAGCTCTCATTGCCGGGGCTCATCATTGAGCCTGGCCGGGCTATGGTTGCCCGGGCCGGGGTGGCGCTTTACCGGGTGGGTGCGATTAAGGACATACCCGGCATCAGGCGCTATGTCTCGGTGGACGGCGGCATGGGCGATAATATCCGCCATGCGCTTTACGGCGCCCAGCATGAAGCAGTTCTGGCCAACAAAGTTACAGAGAAAGAAGCCAGGAAGGTCACTATCTCCGGCAAGTTCTGCGAGTCGGGCGATGTCCTGATTACGGATATAAACCTTCCCCGGGTTGCCGCCGGTGATATCATAGCTATTGCCGGCTGTGGTGCTTACTGCCTGCCGCTGGCAAGCAACTATAACGCCTCGTTTCGTCCGGCGGTGGTCATGGTCAGTGAAGGCAGGGCACGCCTCATCCGCCGCCGGGAGACGCTGGAAGACCTGACCCGGTGTGACCTGGTTTAGTGAGGAGACTCTTAATGTGGCAGTTAATCGGAAAGACCCGAGTGGTCTCTCTGTTGCAGCATAGCCTTGAATCAGGGAAGCTGGCTCACGCTTACCTGCTGGTCGGCCCGGCCCACGTCGGCAAGATGACCGTGGCCATAAATCTGGCACAGGCGCTTAATTGTGAAGCCTCCGAGCGTCCGTGTCTTGAATGCGCCGCCTGCCGGAAAATAAACGCCGGCAGTCATGCTGATGTCCAGGTTATCAGCCTGACCCAGAACGAGGACTCAGTGGAAGCCAAGCTGATTGGTATTGACCAGGTCAAGCAGATACAGCATGATGCCAACCTGCCGCCTTTTGAAGGGAACCATAAGGTATTTATTATTGATAAAGCCGAATTGCTGTCAATCGAGGCGGCTAACTGCCTGCTCAAAACCCTTGAAGAGCCAACGGGTAAAGTTACCTTTATATTATTGACCACTGATGATAGACTGCTGCCAGAGACGGTCGTTTCCCGCTGCCAGCGCCTGGAGTTGCCGCCCCTGTCAATAGCCGAGGTGGCATCGGCCCTGGCAGACAAGGGCATTGACCCGGAGAGAGCCAGGCTTCTCGCCGGCCTCTCTCACGGCTGCCCGGGCTGGGCGTTTGCGGCGGCCGCTGATGACAGCCTGCTTCAGCAGCGTGATGAAGAAATGAAAAGGCTGCTTCATGTTATAGCTGCCAGTTATGAAGAGCGTTTGGCTTACGTTGCCCAGCTGGCGGCCCAGTTCAGCCAGAACAGGGGGGCGGTTTACGATATCCTGAATTTATGGCTGGATTTCTGGCGCGACCTGATGCTGGTCAAGCTGGGCTCCCATGATATTATTACCAATGTCGACCTGAGAGATGAATTCGCCAGGATGGCCGGGGGCTATCGGCTGGCCCAGATAACGTCCTTCATCAAAAGCATCCAGGCGGCGGCCGAACAGCTCAGGCAGAACGCTAATCCGCGGCTGGCGCTCGAGGTGCTGATGCTTGATATACCGGTTAAGGAAGGAGGTGGCGAGGAAAACCTGGCTACCCAGTTTTCGGTTAAACATGGCTAATGTTGTTGGCATACGCTTTAAAAGAGCCGGTAAAGTCTACTATTTTGACGCGGGTGACATCGAACTCGAGGTAAACGACTATGCGGTTGTTAAGACAAGCCGGGGTCTTGAGCTGGGGCATGTGGTTATAGCCCCCGGCCAGATACTGGCCAGTGAGATAGAAGAGACGTTAAGCCCGGTGGTACGAAAGGCGGAGCCCGAGGATATTCAACAGGCGGAGGAGCTTGCTACCAGGGCAGAGGAAGCCCTGATTGAGTGTGGGAAGATGATTGGAGAACTGCAGTTGCCCATGAAGCTGTTATCCGCCGAATATAATCTGGATGGCAGCCGCCTGACATTTCTATTCAGCGCCGAGGAGAGGGTGGACTTTCGTGACCTGGTCCGGAAGCTGACCGGCAATTTCAAGGTGAGGGTGGAACTGCGGCAGGTAGGCACGCGGGACGAGGCCAAGCTGCTGGGGAGCTTCGGGAGGTGCGGCCGTCCCCTGTGCTGCGTGAGTTTCCTGACCGAGTTCTCCCCGGTTTCCATCAAGATGGCCAAGGAGCAGGATTTACCGCTCAATCCCATGAAAATCTCTGGCGCCTGCGGCCGTCTGATGTGCTGTCTGGCCTACGAGGGCGAGCAGTACCGCATCATGAAGGAGAAGATGCCCAAGACGGGGCAGCG
>CAZPQB010000133.1:0-6890 GCA_964588605.1 uncultured Dehalococcoidaceae bacterium
CGAGTTCCAAGCAGAGATTAGCACGAATTCTTCATTCGAACAAGGGGAAAATGTCACTTCTTCCCCGACTAGAGGCTGGGGATAGAGTTCATTGAGCTTATGGAGTTCATTGAGTTTATAGAGTTTATGAGTCTGCCGTCGGTTGACGGGTAGCGACTGATTACCGACTCCTGTCTCCTGACTACTGTCTACTAGTTTCCTAAATGTGATTATCGAGCCATAGAGATAGCTAGCGGCTGCCCTCTGATTCGACCAATAGCTATTCTCTTGGTAACTGATTGCTTGTTACTCTGGTTGCTATGAGGATTGGATGGCTATATACGCTGCCACCAGGACTACTATTGCCAGCAGAACAGCAAGGGCAAAGCCAATTGGGGAAGGTACAAGTGAGAGTATAAGAGAGCCTTCTGGCCATGAAGCTTGAGCCATTTGTATTGCGTTATTATATGTCGGCATCAAGGCCACAGCGAACACTATGATTATAAATGTTGAGATTATTATCACACTCTAATTCTACCACATTTCAGTGTTATCCAATAAAATATCCGTGATACAAATCTGATTTATGCCCTTCCATTTTCCATTAGTATATTCCTGACCAGTGTTATAATTGGTGTAGAAGCGTATGTTTGTGAATAAGATACCAGTTATTAGCCTTTTTAGTGGTTGCGGTGGGCTCGACCTAGGTTTCACGCGTAGCGGCTTCGAAATAATCCTTGCCTTAGACGTGAACGCGTCTGCCGTAAAAACGTATAATCTTAATCATGGCGGGCAAGTGTGTCAAATAGCTGATCTCTCCAAAATTAACGGACAGGACATATTCCACCTTATACAGGCTGGGCATCCTGGGGTTTCTCCCCGCGGGGTTATTGCGGGACCACCTTGCCAAACGTTTTCGCAAGGTAACGTGTATAGCAGTGAGGACGACAGAGGGCGCAACCTGCCGATAAAATTTGCTGGGATTTTAAAGCAGCTTAATCAATACTACAGCCTTGATTTCTTTGTTTTCGAGAACGTGCGTGGCATAACTTTCAGTAGACACGAAAAAGAGTTTTCTAAATTCCGGCGCCTGTTCAGGCAAGCGGGCTTTATATTATTTGAAGGCCTTTTAGACGCTAAGTATTTTGGCGTGGCGCAGAAACGCCCTCGCGTGTTCGTTGTTGGCCTCAACAAGCTTAAGTACGGTGGTTTACCTTTCGAGTTTCCACAGGCGAAGCAAGGTGGTATTGTAAATGTGGCCAAGGCTATTGGTGGACTGCCTGAGCCAAAATATTTCGATAGAAACCTGAAACGTAGTGATATCCCGGTTCATCGAAATCATTGGACGATGAAACCGAAGTCAGAAAAATTCCATGATGGATCACTGACCGAAGGCCACAATGGGGGTAGGTCATTTAGGGTCCTTGCGTGGAATAATCCAAGCTGGACGGTAGCATATGGCAATCGTGAGATTCATATTCACCCTTCAGCGAAGAGAAGACTTAGCATATATGAAGCAATGCGATTGCAGGGCTTTCCCAAAAGATACGAGTTACTTGGCACATTAAGCGAACAAGTGAAACAAGTCTGTGATGCTGTGCCGCCCCCATTGGCGGCTGCGTTGGCACGGTCTGTGCGCCAGTTTCTAAAAAACAATGGTAGACAGCCTGAGGGGCGCCGGGATTGATGCCTAGTCCTCTGACGGAAGAGAACAAGGGTGAGCTTCAGGAACGATTACTTGTTTGGTTTGAGCACGAGGGTCGAAGTTTTCCTTGGCGCTCACAGTCAAGTCCTTGGGCAATTCTTGTTGCTGAGAAGCTCTTACAACAGACAGCTGCAATAGACAAATTGGTAGAGGTCTATAATAGGATAGTAAATGCTTACCCAAACCCCAAGCTCCTCGCTGATGCAGATATTTCTACACTAGAGAGTATTATCCAGCCATTAGGGCTCGGGTACCGGGCTAAAGAACTACATGACATGGCCGGCGAATTGGTCCTAAGGCACAATGGTGAGGTGCCCAGAGACCTGAGAAAGCTACTCGGATTGCCTGGGATTGGTGACTATGCAGCACGGGCAGTCCTGAGCCTAGCATTTAGCGAAGATATACCAATCGTTGATACAAATGTTGCTCGTTTCTTATACCGTATTTTTGGTGTGGAGGGGTCCTTACCCTCTAATCCCGCGCGGAAAAAAGACCTTACGAAGTTAGTAGGGGGCCTTATTCCAAGGGGGCGCGCTAGGGATTTCAATTTGGCTCTTCTCGACCTTTGCGCGAAAATCTGCAGACCTAGCAAACCCCACTGTCTAGAATGCCCTGTTCAAACATACTGCGCTCATTATGCAAATCGTGGCACTTAACGATAGACACAACCTTGGAGCATTTCATTCCTATTTGCCGTTGTGCCGCGGCAGTTGAAGTTGGTATGTTTCACTCGAAAGCCTAGCAATATCATCCCCATACTTCGCCTGCAAAGCTGCTTGATGCTCGGACTCTTTCAGGGCAGTCAAGCCATTAGTTCTTCTGGAATTCAAGTAGGGGAGCATGTGTCTTGCATGGTATCCCAGTTTTCGCCTTCCATATTGCCGCAAAATTCTTGCACGCGGGGGGCCTCTCAAGTCTGATTTCTCAACTATGAAAGCGCCGTGAAGCAATCTGGTGCCACTACTACGGTCACGATTTAACCACCAAGCTGAACAATTGGTTGCTTCATAGTCGCGGTCACTGAGCATACTCACTATGAGTTTGATTACTCCGAGTGTGGCAAAGTCATCATAGCTAGAACCCAGTAAATCTGCTCCATTATTCACACTATATGTTTGATTAAAAGCTTGGCCAAAAGCCGCAGAAATGAGCAGATTCTCGTCAATAATCTGCTGTAAATCGGATACAACTTTGGGTGGCAACTGGCCCGATTCTGCTCTCGTAGTGAAAAACAAACAGAACTTCTGACAGGCTTTCTTACGCTGCATGTCAAATAAGTTGTCCAGAGCCTCGATGTGTTTGGGAACTGGGAAGGTCTTGCTGCTGGAAAAAACCGAGTCTTCATAATCTAGGTTTATTGCCTCAAAAGGAAACTGTTCTATAAGCTGGTTGCGAGAACGATTCCCTGCTTGAGTTAGTATCTCGTTAATGTTACCCACCAAAAACAATTCAGGTCGCCCTAGCCCCAGCTTGATAGCCTTGGCGAATGCAGTATCATCATATGCTACACCCACTACGCCTTTGTATATCTTCTTCTGCTGGTCAAACCCAACCAGACCAGTATCGGTAAAATGCTTGACATCCATGAGAGATGGTGAATACAGTGTCAGGTAGTTCTGAAGAGGTCTGCCTCCAGTCAAACTCCTAACGAACGGTTCCCATAGACTGACTCTGATTTCCTGCTTGAGAGGACACGTAGCCCAAGGCTCACCCTTGCTACTCACTCTTCCTTGCCTCTCTCTTCAGTCTCTCAACTTCTGCCTGAAGTTCTTCAACATCGGCTGGACTCACTCTGCCTTTCAACACCAGGGCGGCAAGAAAAAGTAGTTTATCTACTTTGGCCCCGCTACCTGAGCCATCAGGATGCTCCTGATTAATTACTAGTCTGTTTGGCTCAATACACAATAGTGGCCCTTTTCTGCCGAGCTTCTCGAAGCTAATCCTTTTATGAGGGCTCCTCACTTGTGTGGCAAGGCGAGACAACACTGATTTAACAAGCTCTATGTTCGCCGCCCTAGGCTTAGCTGATACCTCTTTGCTGATTTCCTTGATTTTGGGAAAAACCTCGGCCTGAAGTTTATTATGGAACCAATTTGCAAGCGCAAGGTAGGCGTCGTCTGTCTCATTAAAGCTATTTCTATCAATGTTAATAGCTCCAGACAAGCCTTCAGCGAATAGCTCACCAGTGAGCTGCGTAAACTTAACACCCTCATTATAGGGATACTGCAGGTATGTCGTATCATATGAACCAATTGCAACACCACCCTCTCGCACTAATACACCTGCCATGAATCTGGGACGAATTTGTCTCTTATAGATTAGATAACCACTAACATTATTAGACACGCGATTAACAACCTTGTAGGGTTGGTCTTGCCAAGTGAAAACCTGCTCTACAGGGAATTCAGGGTCTTCGAAGAACTTTGCTTCAAATGGCTTAGCTAATGTGAACCCATCTACTCTGACCGAGAAGTTGTACTGCTTTGTGAATTGGTAGACTTGCCATAGTGGCTTTCCCTCTATGAACAAACCGATTTCTTGGTAAGGGACGGGACAATAGACGCCCAATTCCCACAATAGTAACTCGTAGGGATATTGTCCTTGTTTGATTGCCCAATCATTCTCTCTAAGCAGGACCAACAAATCTTCAAAGGAACCGCTATACCTTTGGTACTTGATTGCATCAGGGTTTCGTTCGTCCCTTATCTCTCCGGCTAGCATTTTCTTAACATCTAGCCGGATAATCTTCAATTCGATTTCTGTGAAATTCTTGTCCCGGTCCGCAGCTCCAAACTTGACATCTCTTACCCAACAAGTCCCGATAGGCAGTTTTGTCTCAGCACCGCCTTCCCTGATTTTATCCCTTTCTCGAGATTCTATTGCCCTCTCATCTTTAACCACGGCGCGCTCTAGGTCACGCTCCTGCTGAATGTCGAATTGTTCAAAGTCCAACTCAGCAGAAAATCCCTTATCGCTACCACGTTTCTTGCTAGTAATAACTGCTTTCTTTGCAAGCTGGCCAATTGCCAATAGACCTATCCCAAAGTGACCTATGAAATGCCTGTCTTTCTCACCCTTGGGCATGACTATTCTATCCCCGGCAACCTTATCTGTAAGCCCTATATTTGTTATGAATTGCTTGAAGTCTTTCCTGGTCATACCATCTCCGTTGTCACGGACTGTAATATCCTCAAACACAGGGTAACCCGTATTTATTGTAACTTCTGTTGCTCTTGCGTCATAAGAGTTGCTGATAAGCTCCTTTAGAGCTGCCGCAGGAGTTCTATAGATACCACGGCCTATATGTCTAAGTATTCTAGAACTGACAGCAATTGGTATCGTTTCGGTTTGTGTCTCAGTGGTCATAAGAGTCTCCCATTATTAGGCCGATTAAGAATATTGCTAAAGTAAATAGTACCACTCCAGGAATCAACTATCAAGGATTTGGGCTAGATGAGTAACGTGTGGTCCTTATTTGATAACTGAAGAAGCCTAACAGTCGGGCAAATAACATCCGGGTTATGAGCCCGGTCAGCTTCAACCGCTGATGCCCTCATTAAACAAATTGACTGAATGTTCAGCGGCAGAGAACGGGTACAACGCACCGTCATCATCGTCCCTCCACTCATCGGACTAGCGGAATTCCAGGGACACCATGCCAGTCAGGCCTGCTACAAATCAGGGATTATTCCCCCAGAATACCAAGATGAGCTTTGTGTGGAGAGAACATTCCTGACAATTGTTAGGGAAGCAGAAATTCTTTTGTGAGGTACTCTCTTGGGATCTCTTTCTCAGTGGGTAGATATATCTGCACAGGAATGTCTAGAGTTGATAGGTACTGACATAAAACTGGCCCGACCTCTCGCCACTCTAGCCAGCCGAGTCCACACCCTAGTGCTGGCAGAGCCAAGGATTGGATGCCCTCTTTCCGGTAATTTTCCTGAATCCACTGCAAGCCCTGCTTGATGCCCGCCAAATCAGCTCGAAGTCTCCAATGATGTTTGGTCGGGAAAAGAAGATACCATGTTTCTGTGTTGACATGAGGTAGGCTGAAGGGCTCGTCAGCAAGCTGTACCTCGACAGAATTCTCTCGTTTATATAGATATGGTCTCCCTAGCTGCAACGTGCGTTTACGACATAGGTCTTGGTAGTAGACGTACGCTGCTGGGAATAAGTATTTAGCACGCGATGCTACACCTTTGCCCATAACGCCGACACAGTTAACACTTATTGTGAGGGTATGCATTCTGGAGAAAAACATATCACCTTTAATGAGCGAGAGATGCTCCGCTAATCGTTTTTCAAATTCTGGCTTAAAGAACGTATACGGGTCAGGGATAATACTTACACCATTCAACTCAGGTATATCCTTAAGTAGTCTTTCTCTCAACTCGTGACTTGCAACATAGAGCGTTGTAATCATATCAGGCGAGACGCTATCAGGAACCAAGCATTCGGCCATGCTCAACCTCTTAGAGTCATCCACGTCGGACCACCACTCTCGATCAATGTACTTTTTTAATCTTAAAATGCGCTTTAGTCCGTCATCGCGGGGTACTATTGGAGACCGGTCGCTGCCAGCGCCGCCGAGAGCGATGTATATATCGTTTCTATTTAGCAGTGTAGGGTTAACACAAAGGATAGCGATTTCGTTGCTTGATTTTTCAAGAAGAACTCGATAGAGCATTGCATTGCGTGGCTGGAAAAAGAAATTGGCAAAACTCCAAAGGCTACGGCCGTCTGGTACCTTTCGTTCACGACGTCCAGCAACAATAGCCTCGTCATATATAGGTGTGAACTGGATCTTTTCTCTCTCGATCCGCTCATGGCAAAAGATGCCATGTCTCAGAATCGAAGGCAAATTGTCAATGTGGGTGATGTAGAATAACCCTCTGTATCCCGAAGCCAGCGGCTTACCTGCCCTATCTGTTTTCTGATCTGTAGTCGGCATGGCTTAAAATCGGATTGGCAGCAGTCCTAGTCGCTTCGTCGCTCATCTTCTCACTGCTCCCATCCATAAGATTAACATACACTTACCCGCATTGGCAAAGTGCGAACACAGCTGAAAAGTTCCCTACGGCGAATTCTAGGGACACCATCCTTCACAAGGTGAAGGACCAGGCCTGCTACAAATCAGGTATTATGTCCCAGAATATTCCGTTCAATGTCACATTAACTCAAAAAGTGTGACGTCTCTCAAGCGCTC
>CAZPQB010000134.1:0-6849 GCA_964588605.1 uncultured Dehalococcoidaceae bacterium
CGATACCTCCAGCACCCCCAATCACAACCGCAACTTTCCCTGTTAAGTCAAATAAATCCATCATGTTATAACCTCCAAATTACCAGCTTATAAAAGTTCCAGATAAGTTCTTATTACCAGAAGTCTCCAGAACATATTCTCCAGCTTATATCTTAAAACCTATGTCAATACTTTTGGCACTAATATCTGCCTATGTCCTGGACAATACTACGTCTTCCAGGTAACTGTCAGTTTTTAGGTCAACTTCAATGGTCTTCTGGGCATATCCAGCGCGTTCCAGCTTCACTGTGTACTTGCCGGCATCAAGTCCGTCAAATTCGAAGTTACCATAGTTGTTGGTCGTTGTCTTGGTTGACCTACCATTGGTTGTCAGGGTTGCGGTCACACCCTCAGCACATTCGTCTGTATCCCCGTATATGACGGCACCGGCTATGAAGTGCTTGGTCATCTTATGAAGGTTTATGTAGTAGACATTGGGCTTGGTGTTCCACTCGGGATGGAAGGCTTCAGCTTTAGCCGATTTTAACAATTTGGACACATCACTTTGAGGGTCGTCCAGGTCACCGAAGGTTATACAATTATTTGGGCAAGCCTGTACGCACCTGGGAATTCCACCCTCCTCCAGCCTGTGGATACAAAAGGTGCACTTTTGGGGGAGGTTCTTTTCCTCGTTCCAGAATATGGCTCCATAAGGACAGGACTTCACCAACTGCTTTTGTCCCACAGCCTTCTGCGGGTCTATTACCACTATGCCATCAGGTCTCTTGTAGACAGCCCCATCCTTAGCCGCTTTAATACAGGGCGCGTCGCCACATTGCATGCAGGGTACCGGCATGTAAGCAACCTTGATATATGGATATTTACCTCGCTCATTTTTGGCAAGGTTCATCCAGAATTGCTCGTACTTGGGTTGAGATATGGTATAGGGAGGATAATCGTTATCCCAGTATTCGTCTTTACAGGCAGTGAAGCAGCAATAGCAAGCGTTGCACTTTGATATATCAATTACAAAACCCCATCGTGTCATTTCTTATATCCTCCGTTCTTCTATTGCTTCTTTATTTCAATCAAGCACGAGTTCGGCGCCTGTCCGCAGGCATTCTTGGACATGTAGCGGTGAGGTGTAAGCAGGTTAATACATCCACCCCTGTCGGGGGATTCGCCGGGCTCGCCGATTGGCTCGTAAATAGCACAGGACTCATAGGAATGGACAACGCCGGGCGGCACACGTTCCGTAACCTGGGCAGCCAGCAGAACAGCGCCTCTATCGTTATAGGCTTTCACTATATCGTTGTCCTTAATCCCTCTCTTCCGGGCATCCACCGGATTTATGCGGATAACCCAGTAGTAATGCCCATCCTCGGCCTTAACCCTGTGTTCCGGTATTTCGTTTATCCAGCATCCCTTGCCGTCATACATAGTATGGAAGCTGTACGCTGGATGAGGTGAGATTAGCTGAAGAGGGTATTTGGAGTAGAGTTCCTTGGTGTGATGGCCTTCCCAGGAAGGAATATATTTGGTAACTGGCGGCCTTTCCTCGTCATTCGGGTCGAAGCGCTTGAGACTCTGCGATTCGAACTCTATCAGGCCCGTCTGCGTATCTATATGACCTTCAGAGTCAGGTAGTCCCTGTGTGGCGCCACCGATTGGGCCCCAGTCCGGGGTGTCCTTTTTCCTGTTCTCGGCGAACCACCTGAGGGTCGGAGTTGGTTTATAATCTTTCGGTAGAGGGACAACAAAGTAACCTTTCTTCTCAAACTCTTCCCATGAGATGTATTTCGGCAGGTCGCTGGCGTTAAACACCCTTTTAACCCAGTCCTCCTCGGTCAGGCCGCCTTCGGTAAATTTCTCATAGAAGCCGAGCCTCTTGGCGACCATGCTGAATATCTCGTAGTCCGATTTTGACTCTCCCAGTGGTTCGATGCACTTCTTCTGAAGGATTATCATCCGGCGATTGGTCCCGTAAGATGAGTGGGGGATATAGCCAGAACAGTTGGCGGATTCGCTGATGTCAATTCTTTCAAAGTTGGTGCAGGCGGGGAGTATCAGGTCGGCAAATTGAGCTTCTCCTTCCAAATAAATAGACTGGTTAACGACGAATTCCAGCCCGGGGCTCCGGTACATCTTTACCCAGCGGTTGGTGTTGTTCATGGTGCCGATATAAGCGCCGCCGTAGCGCCAGAACATTTTCAGCTCGGAGAACCCGTCTTCGGGGTATTTGTATTTTATGAACTGGGTTTCGGTGGAATAGCCGCAGAAACCCTTGCCACGCCACTCCTGGGGTGGATTCATGATACACTCTGGAACCAGAATCCTTGGTACGTGCTGTCCTCCAGGATTATTTATGGCAGAGTGCACCGGATGCATGGTTACGCCACGGGGGACCCATTGATATTGGGCGGCAGAATTTACCGGGTCGCCGGATATACCTCCTTCGGCGTATCCCGGGAAAAGGAAGTCGGCATTAAACGGGACGCCCCCGGTCGTCGACCATATATTGCTGCCCGGTTTACCCAGGCCCTGCATAGCTGCCAGCAAGACCATCATCCTTGCCCATTCCGTTCCGTAAGCGGTCCGGCAGGCGCCTCCCCAGCCGCCAAGACCCCCGGCCGCCAGCATGGTCTTCTTCTTTCCCCACTCCCTGGCCAGGGCTCTGATTTCGCGGGCTGGTATTAGCGATTCTTTCTCCGCCCATTCAGGCGTCTTCGGGACGCCGTCTTCCTTGCCCAGAACGTAGTCACGCCATTTTTCAAAGCCGTAGGTGCGACTTTTTACATAGTCTTTATCGTAGAGGTCTTCGGTAAGCCAGACGTAGGCTATGGCGATGGCCATGGCCGTATCGGTTCCTGGTCTGGGGGCAAACCATTTATCACAATAGTTAATAGCGGTGAAGTTATAGAACGGGTCGATAAAGACCATTTTCACGCCCAGCTCTTTCAGCCATAAGCGCCTTATAGCCGATTCCTGCCCGGCATATATGCCGCTGGTCGTGGACGGGTCGCTGGACCAGAAGACTATCATCTCTGAATTTTTCATGGCGTCTTCCAGAAGGTCGTATTGACCGGAGATTCCCAGCCGCCAGGAGAATCCCCAGTTATGCATGGCTCCCCAGTGCCAGCCTTCCCAGCTGTCCGGGTTATGGTCGGCGTATGTGTAACCCAGGATATTCATAAATCTGAAATAGGTACTGTGCCGGTAGCCCACATTTCCCCAGTTGTGGTGTGATGACGGCGTACTCAGCATGGCCCCCGGCCCATAATTGAACCGTATACGCTTTATTTCATCACAGAGAATGTCCAGAGCTTCGTCCCAGCTTATTTCTTTGTAGCCCGACTTTCCCCTGTTTTCCTGTTTCCTGTCTCCTTTGGGGTCGAAGTCCTCCCTCTTTAGCGGATGAAGAATACGACTGCTTCCGTATATTCTTGACCTTTCTGCCAACGCGTACGAAGAGACTCTAGCTCTATTTTCGGGAGAGAACTTTTTACCACGCGCTTCAATAACCCATGTCGCATCATCTTTACTGAGCTCCAGCGGTTCGATGTGTGTTATTTTGCCGTCTTTAACATAGACGTTCACGGGCCCGCCGGTACAGCAATTTGTGAATACCTGTTCGCCTTTTACATTATTTGACACGTCACCTCCTTTTGAGAGCTATTGCAATGCTGCAACATATCATACAACGCAAAATACCTGCCGTCAAACTATATCTATCTCGCATATTATGCGAATTCTGCTTATCTTTACTCCATTGCTTATATTTCAGTTTAAACACAGCGAGAACTATGAAATATCAATGAACTGTATAAGAACGCTTAATTGATGATAAGAAATATCATTTATCCCTGCGTATTTTCTCGCCCCGCTTTAGCTGAGTCGCGTACAGGAGCCTGTGGAGATACCTCAGAATCAGGTATGCTAGAATATAGTAAATGCCGGAGACCAGCTACAACGAATTATCGGACTCGCCAAGAAAGAGAACCCTTGACAGCCTCTTACCTTCGGCTCAACGTCGCTCCATCGTAATATTTTGCGCGGCTACCTTCTTATTCTGGATTGCTCTCTATCTGTATGTACCGATTTTGCCGGTTTATGCTCAGTCGCTTGGAGCTACTTTATCGATGGTGGGAATCGTCGTCGCCTCTTATGCCATACCACAGCTGCTTCTGCGTATACCTATCGGTTTGTTGTTTGATAGTCTTAAACGGCGGAAGTCACTGGTAGCTGGAGGTATCGCGATAACCTCAGCCGGTGCACTGGGACTCGGACTAGCACCCAATCCTTGGCTTCTTACCCTGGCCCGTACCGTTACTGGGATAGGGGCAGCCACCTGGGTCATTTTCACCGTGTATTTCATAGGCTACTATCATCAAGAACGTACGGGACGGGCTATAGGCATCATCAATTTTGTACAGAGGTTCGCCCTTGTTGTAGCCACATCCTGCGGTGGGGTTATCGCCGAGGTGCAGGGCTTTACTGATGTCTTCTTTATCGCCGCTCTAACAGGAGTTGTGGCCCTGCTCGGTCTTTTGTTTGCCGGCGAACCGGCGGGAATTCAGGTACGGACAGTTGCCTCAACCAGCTTCATGCGGGTTGCGGCGCATCCGCTATTGCTCATGGCTTCTTTTATGGCCATCCTCCTGCAGTTTTCGAGCTTTGCCGTAATCTTCGGATTTATGCCGGTACATGCTACCGGAATCGGCGCCTCAAGCGTGGAACTGGGTATCATTACCATGGTAGCTGTGGGCTCATCGGCGGTCGCGTCACTAATCGCGGTACATATGGCGGAGCGGTACGGCAATACTTTTACCATCGCGCTCGGGGCAGTGCTAATTGGCATCTCAACACTGGCAATCCCTTCTATTCATCATGTATATGTACTCGAGTTAGTTATGGTCGCCTACGGGCTGGGTTCTGGTGTGCTGGGCACCCTA
The DNA here is from genome assembly GCA_964588605.1 of uncultured Dehalococcoidaceae bacterium. Classification (GTDB taxonomy): domain Bacteria; phylum Chloroflexota; class Dehalococcoidia; order Dehalococcoidales; family RBG-16-60-22; genus CAZLEY01. Next base: position 4,932 of record CAZPQB010000134.1, read on the forward strand.
CTAATGGCCTTGAGTATTAGGTCCGTAGCCGCCCAGCAAAGGGCAACAGCCATGGGGGTCTATCAGGCTATGTATGCGGTTGGTATGCTTTTAGGTCCTCTACTTTCCGGCTTTGTGGGTGATAGCCTTGGTCTCGCCAGTGTCTTTTATTTATCCGCCGCCCTCTGCTTGGTGATTGCTGGCTTGGCTTTCCTGCCCGTTATTCCCAGGCGTTAGTCCCGTGAGTGTAAATTCACTCATGACTTCATTTATGCCACCGCCGGGGTTCGCTCCGGAATGTTGACAATTAAGTAAAAATAAGTATAATTAATTATTAACATAGATGACATAAGTTGGTTATAGGAAGCAACAGAAGCCGGGTGTGATACTGATAAAGTATAGAAAGGTAGCGGATGCCAGAGAAATCGTGATGAGTGCTTTAGCCATTAAGTCTGCTGACGATTCCTATAACCCCTCCTTACTTTAATAGTTATTACCAGATACTAAATACAAAGGTTAATAATGCCCTTGTGTTCCTTTTTCGAGTAATTAAATTCGGGTAATTAAAAAGACGAAAGGAGAAGGTAATGGCAGAGGGAAAAGTAGCCAGATTTCCTGACCCGCACGAATTTCAGGTACCCAAGGAACTTGATGGTTGGGAGGAGATGTACCCTTCACACTATCTCTTCAGCAAGGAAAGAGGGGAATGGGAAAAGAAGCAGTTCTGGTATCAGGATAAAATACATGGCCCGGAGGCAATGCCGCCCCTTGACCTGATATTCCATGAGGCATGGCAGATGTCTCTCGCTCAATATACCACCCGTGTGTTTTGTATCCCCACAGCGCAGGGTATCGCCCACAGAATGGTTGGTTGTTACCTGTATGTCACCGCCCTGGACGCACCGCCACCGGAGATAGTCGATGAGAAGGCTCCGCTATTCGGAAAGCGGGCCGTCTACATTTTTGAGCACTATGATGAACTGTGGGATAAATGGCTCAAGAAATTTCAGGCGTTGGGCGATGAAATGATAAATGTAAAAATACCCGAAGAATTGCCCAAGTATGTCCCTGAAGAACTGGTTATACCAGAACCACGCGGCTATTACGTCACCTACGATTTAATCGAGGCTTTCAACACGCTGGTAAATCAGATGTTCAAAGGCTGGCAGTACCACTTCGAGATGCTGAACCTGACCTATCTGGCCTACCTGATGTTCGCTGACGTGGCCAGGAAGCTGTTCCCGGGGATAAGCGAGAGCGCTATCGCCAAGATGGTATCGGGGGCTGACGTATCGATGTTCCGTCCTGAGGCGGAGCTCTGCCGGTTGTCAAGGCTGGCCGTTGCCTCCCCGGCCGTCGCTAAAGTCCTCAAGAGTGATGCTCCGGCTGAGAAAAAGATAGCGGAACTTGAAAAGACAGCGGACGGGAAAAAGTGGCTGGCGGAGATGGAAGAGGTAAAGAACCCGTGGTTTTATATATCATGTGGTAGCGGCTGGTTCTATTACGAGGGGAGCTGGCTCAACAAGCTGGACATCCCCTTTACCTACATGAAGAGCTATGTTGAGAGGCTGGACAGGGGCGAGAAGATAGAGAGGTCGCTGGATGAGATAAGTGAGACCAGGGACAAGATGGTTGCCGAGTATCGCAAGCTCATTAAGTCCGACGAAGACAGGGCAACGTTCGAAGATGCTTATAAGACGGTCAGGGCAATATACCAGTTTGCCGAAGACCATCTTTTCTGGGTAGAGCACTATTTGCATACCATATGGTGGGAAAAGATTAGGGGCATCGGTAATATCTTCGTTCAACAGGGACTGTTGAAGGAGGTAGATGATATCTTCATGTTCAATAGATTTGAAGTGCCCCAGATGATAGAGGAAGTGGTAACCGGATGGGCCCTGGGTGTGGATATCCCGCTGCGAGGCAAATACTATATGGA
>CAZPQB010000135.1:0-6805 GCA_964588605.1 uncultured Dehalococcoidaceae bacterium
CCTGGACGGCCCTCACCACGTCTTTTCCCCCCTGGATATTCAGGAATGTGGCCTGCTGCCCGGCGAAAGACGCCTCCGGCAGGTCTTCGGCGGTGGCTGAAGAGCGTACGGCGACGAGGCCTTTCCCCATTTTTATATAAGCCTGCTCAATTTCTTTGGCTATATCGGGGGGCATTTCGGCGTCTTCAATTACTTTCTGTACTTTGACAGCAGCTTCCTGGAGCTGTCGGCTGTTGTGAACATCCACGGGGTCGAGGAGCGACTTGATTTTGCTCCCAATACCTGATTTCTCTATGAAATCGAAGTAGGCAGCGGCGGTAACAATAAAGCCTTGTGGGACCGGTATGCCGGCGTTGGTCATTTCACCAAGGTTGGCTCCTTTGCCACCAACGAGGGGTATGTCTTGCTTGGTAACTTCATTGAACCAGACGACTGCTTTTTGTCCTTTCTTCATCATACCTCCGTTTTTATTGATGATTACTTGGTTTCGATGATAAATATTATACAGGTTCGGTAAAAATTAAAAAAGGGAGTCAACCCTAATATTAGTTTGTGATTAAAATTACTACGCAATTTCTACATTATTTTTATGGATTATTAACTTTTATAACTTATGATAGAAGCAAAGAGAATGAGGACGGAGTTAGTATGCAAAGAAGCGATAATCCATATCCCCAAATGATAACTGATGAATGCTCCGGTATTCAAGTATCAAATATCGCCCATAAAATATGGGCTGATGGCTACGAGGCTGGAAGGCGCGATGAGCGTGCCAGTGAGCAAGATAAGTAGAATGACTACGCGGTAAATATCCTGTCGAAAGCAGGCCATTTTCCAAGGTGAATTGAACTTTTTCCATTTGACAGGGAGATTCATGTGGGTTTAGAATTATATACACTGGTTGTGAAAGGGGGTGGCAGGATTAACCATGATAGAAATGACGATTGACAGCATCCGGGTGAGTTTAATGAATTACCAGCGTGTCGTAATTCTAAAGGAAAAGGTGTCCGACCGTTATTTGCCTATCTGGATAGGTCCAGCTGAGGCGGATGCCATCGCGGTGAAGCTGCAGGGCGTGGCTGTTCCCCGGCCTTTGACTCATGACCTGCTGAACTCGGTTATTGACACTTTAGGGGCTACGGTTAATTCAATTATTGTCAATGACCTTAAAAACGATACCTTTTATGCAAAGGTTATTCTTGATATTGATGGTAAACAGGTGGAAGTTGATTCGCGTCCGAGCGATGCACTGGCCCTGGCGGTGAGAACGGGTGTACCTATTTTTGCCGATGATGCAGTTCTGGATAAAGCTGGTATCCTGCTGGATGGTGAGACAGGCAAACCTATCTTTGAAGAAGGGGAAGAGGTTAGAGGTAAAGAAGGTAAGGTCACCGATGAGGAAATGAAGAAAAAGATGTCGGCTTTCTATGACTTTATTAATACCCTCGATTTGGATGATTTTGATAAGCGTAAGTCTTAGGCAATAATATTGCCGCCATTGCAGGAATGGGATTAATGGAAGAGATTCTGATAAAAAGGTTAATAGCCAAGATTAAATGCGGTACCTGTGGGCGGAACTATGAGGAAAAGGATGTTGAAGTTATTGAGCATGCTGACGGGTTATGGTTTCTGAGGGTATACTGTTCGTTTTGTAATGTGAAATGTCTCGTGGCAGCTATCATCAGGAAAAATGAGAAGCCGGAAGTTATTACCGATCTTACCGGGATGGAACTAGAGAAATTTAGGGATTCGGAAGAGGTCAGGGAGGATGACCTGCTGGACATGCACAACTTCCTGAAGGTTTTCGATGGTGATTTCCCTCGTCTTTTTCGTCAATAACTCGTACCCGGTCTTCTAGACTGTTTTTCATTCATAACAAAGATTAAAGAGCCCTGATATTCAGGGCTTGTTTTATATCGTTAAGATAGATAGTCCCAGACAATTGTTTTAGTGCTCGTGTGTTGACAATCAATAGCTATTACTCATAAAATTCATCGACACGGCAGAAACAGCCACATTGATAACAAGGATAAGCAGAGGATATTATGGCTATAGATGGGACTTATAGCGTTGAGGTTGGTACACCGGTGGGCAAGCAGCCGGGGAGATGAAGGCTGGCCATTTTGGCTTCTCTCCTTCAATGGTAAGCACGCTTAATATCTGCCTTTGTCTTCGTGAAAATGCCTGTAAAACGTCTCGTGGAAAATACATTGGAATAAATAGGGTACATGGAGTCTCGTTTTCTATTGCCCCTTCTATCTTGCCTGGCTATATCTGAAGGACTATATCCAAGGATAGAGAATGCTTGACCTGAATAACCTGATTCTGGTATCATTCTCATGGCCGGATATGTTGAGGTCGGCATGAGCAGGTGGGTCGCAGCTCTCAGGCTGACAGGTGTGGGATTTTTTATAGCTGCCTGTATTTTACTGGGGACGTTTGCTGGCCTCTGGCTGGATGGTAAACTGCATACTAAGCCCTTGTTTATGATAGGTGGACTGGTGGTCGGGTTGGCGGTAGCTGCATACGGTGTTTATCAGATGATTCGACCCCTTATGAGCGACAAGCGAGATAAGGAGAACAGTTAGTGGCTGAGAAAAAACGCGGCTGCTTAGGCTTTGCGTTTCCCGTTGTTATTGGTATTGTCATTGTCTTTATCGCTCTCTTTATCATCGGTTTTCTGGCTGGCCCTATCGGTCAGGGCTTCCTGAATAAATTCGGTGTTAGCCTGGACTTTCCCAGTTGGTTGGAAGTCCCTCGCCCCGACCCCCATCTTACCGCCCCCACCATCCTGCACCTTTTTGGCCTGCCCATTACCAATACCATACTCGCCGGCTGGTTTACCGTAGTTGTCATGGTGGTGTTTTCCTTTGTGGTTACCCGCCGGATGAAGATTGTGCCCGGGAGGGTGCAGGCCATCTTTGAGTTTCTGCTCGGCTGGATGTTAGACCTCTGCCAGAGTGTTGCCGGTGAAGAAAACGGGCGCCGGTTTTTTCCCGTGATAGCCACGATATTTTTATTTGTCATCTTTAATGCCTGGCTCAGCCTGATTCCGGGTTTTGGCTCAATCGAAATTGGCCATCATGAGTTAATCAGGGGTGCCAATACCGATGTAAATACGACTCTGGCCATTGCCTTGGTTTCCTTTGTGTTCGTTATATTCTACGGATTGAAGGATGCTCGCATGGGCTTCGTTCGCCAGTATCTAAATTTTGGTCCGTTTTTCCGCGGTGTCGGTCAGGTATTTAAAGGCAAGTTTAATGTCATGGATATTTTCTCCGGGGCTATCGGTATTTTTGTCGGTGGACTAGAGTTTCTCAGCTTACTTATCCGTAATGTCAGCTTCACCTTTCGTCTCTTCGGCAATATGACGGCAGGTGAGATATTGATTTTAATCGTGGCCTTTCTTCTTCCATTGGCGTCAGTAAGCTGGATGGTCTATGGACTTGAATTACTGGTCGGTTTTGTGCAGGCACTTATCTTTGCAGGCTTGACCCTTGTCTTTGTTACCATGGCGGTGACTTCTCATGAGGCTGAGTCGCACTGAAAAGCCTTCTAAATAAACATATTTATTGCAAGGAGGATGCAGAATGGAAGCAGAAGCGGTAAAAATGTTGGCAGTTGGATTGACTATGGGACTGGGTGCTATAGGCCCCGGAATCGGCATAGGAATTCTGGGCTATGGCGCCATGCAGGGGTTGGCACGCAACCCTGAGGCCAGAGGGCCAATCATGACCAATATGATATTGGCCATTGCTATGGCGGAAGCTATTGCTATCTATGCCCTGATTGTGGCGATACTGCTAGGTTTTGTATTCTAATTTTGGCGATAATGCTTACCGCGATAGCGTAATATTAAGAATGGAGGAGAGGACACATGGAAGAAAGTGGTCTCCCGGCTTTAATAGTAGTTATGGCTTCGGTGGCGGTCGTCATCGGGATAACGGTGGCAATGGCGGTGGTTACTTGGGCATTTATCTTCAGTACCGCCTAGGTATCGGCGTTTAGCAGTTTTATGGCTTGATTTGGATATTTGGAGGATATTGTGGGAGAGCTTGGAATTAATTTACCATCACTATTAACGCAGGTTGTGACTTTTATCATCCTGTTGCTTATCCTGCGCTTCGTGGCTTATAAGCCGCTGATGCGGATGCTTGATGAGCGCTCGCGGCGGGTTAAGGAAAGCATGGACCAAGCTGAGTCCATCAAGGAGCAGTCAGCCCGCGCCGAAGAAGAGGTTAAAAAACAGCTTGAGGTTGCCAGTAAAGAAGGTCAGGAGAGGATAGCCCGGGCGGTCAAAGCCGGTGAGGAGGTCAGGCAGAAGGCGCAGGCGGAAGCCAGGCAGGAAGCTGAGACCCTCCTGGACAGGGCGCGTGCCGAGATACAGAGAGAGCGTGACGAGGCTATCGGCGAGGTACGTCGCGAGTTTGCTGACCTGACTATCATGGCGGCGGGCAAGGTTATTGACCGCTCTCTGGATAAAGAAGAGCATCGCGAGCTTATTGAAAAGGTGCTGGAAGAAAGTACAACCGGGAAGAAGGACTGATAGTAAAGTCGGGGCGATATCATGCCGAAAAAAGCTAGTGCCCGGCGCTATGCTCAGGCGGTTTTTGAAATTGCGCTGGAGAGAAAAGAACTGGAACGGTGGCAGTCTGACCTGCAGAAGCTGGTTGATGCTGTCAGCGATGATATCTTTTTAGCGGCACTTGAAAGTCCCAAGATAAAATTCGAGGATAAGGCCAGGCTGTTATCCAAACGCGTGAAAGATATCAACCCGCTGGCTTTAAATCTGGTATATATACTGATAACCAGAGTTGGGGTCGGCATGATTATAGCTATTGCTAAAGAATATCAGCGTTTGCTGGATAGCTATCACGGTATAGAACCAGCAGAGGTTATTACCGCGGTCTCCCTTGATGATAACGATATACAGAAACTGACCGACAATCTGAGTGCCCTGGTGGGCAAGAAAGTGGTGCTGAAGTCCGAGGTAGACCCGGATATTCTTGGCGGGATTATCGCCAGGGTCGGGGGTAAGCTGCTGGACGGCAGCACCCGCAGTAAACTGGTAGCGCTGAGGAGAGAACTGGTTGGCGCGCCGAGGAAGAGATAGTCGATGGTCAGCTTAACTGTGTGGCAAAGGAGGTAGCTCAGGTGACCACAAGAGGCGAAGATATCGTTTCCATTATGAAGCAGCAGATTGAGCAGTTCGGCACGGCCGTGACCATGGTGGATATCGGCACCGTGATTGAAGTGGGTGATGGTATCTCACGGATTCATGGACTGGCTTCGGCCAAATATAACGAACTGCTTCAATTTCCCAACGACATTATCGGCATTGCCCTGAACCTGGAAGAGGACAGCGTATCGTCTGTAATCCTGGGGGATTACACGCAGATAAAGGAGGGCGATGAAGTGAGATGCACGGGGAGGATTGCCGAGGTCCCGGTGGGAGAAGTGCTTATCGGGCGTGTCGTCGACCCTCTGGGACGACCCCAGGACGGTAAAGGCGATATCAAGACGGATAAAACGCGGCCGATTGAGAGGGTAGCTCCCAACGTGGTCCTGCGCGCTTCGGTAGATACGCCGGTGCAGACCGGTATCAAGGCCGTGGACAGCATGTTTCCTATCGGTCGCGGGCAGAGAGAGCTTATCATCGGCGACCGCTCTACCGGTAAGACGGCTATCGCCCTGGATGCTATTGTCAATCAGAAGGGTGGCGATTTAATCTGCATTTATGTTGCCATCGGGCAGAAGATATCTCAGGTGGCGCGGGTGGTAGCCACGCTGGCGGAACACGGCGCCATGGAGCATACCATCGTCGTTACCGCCAGTGCTGCCGAATCTGTGGCTCTGCAGTATCTGGCGCCTTATGCCGGCTGCGCCATGGGCGAGGAGTTCATGGAGCAGGGCAAGGACGTGCTGATTATTTATGATGACCTTTCCAAGCATGCCTGGGCTTACCGGCAGCTTTCCCTGCTCTTGAGGCGGCCTCCCGGCCGTGAAGCGTACCCGGGCGATGTTTTTTACCTGCACAGCCGCCTGCTGGAGAGGTCGGCGAAATACGCGCCGGAATACGGCGGCGGTTCGCTTACGGCCCTACCCATCATCGAAACACAGGCAGGCGACGTGTCCGCCTATATTCCCACCAATGTCATTTCCATTACTGACGGCCAGCTTTATCTGGTGGCCGACCTTTTTAACGCCGGCATCAAACCGGCTCTGGATGTGGGCATATCGGTATCCCGTGTTGGCAGTAAAGCGCAGACTCCCGCGATGAAGCAGGTAGCGGGACGGCTGAAGCTGGACATGGGGCAGTACCGTGAGGTGGCGACTTTTGCCCAGCTTGGCACTGCCGACCTTGATAAGGCTACTTTAGCGCAGCTGGAAAGAGGGCAGCGTATACAGGAAGTCTTAAAACAGGCTCAGTTTGTACCGGTGTCTCTGGAAAAGCAGGTAATGATTCTCTATGCCGTTACCAACGGTCATCTGGACGATATACCTGTGGATAAGGTCACCGTTTTTGAGGCGGACTTCCACAGGTTCATGGAGGCGAGCTATGCCGCGGTAGGCGAGGCTATCGCCAAGGCCAGAGAGCTTGATGATAAAACGGAAGATACTTTGAAGAAAGCTATCGTCGAGTTTAAGAAGGGATTTAGTACGGGCGTCTAAGGGGGACGTAAAAAGTTAACGTACAAGCGGGGCGTCTAAGAGGGGCGCAGCCCCTCTTCTCAAACTCTTCCCCCTCTCCAGAGAGGAGAGGAGGACACAGGGGGTGAGGTGAAATAAAATCAGAAGAAATTGA
>CAZPQB010000136.1:0-6747 GCA_964588605.1 uncultured Dehalococcoidaceae bacterium
CGGAACTTGCTGCCGGCGACCAGTGCCCCCATGTCCAGGGCGATTACCTTGCGTCCTTTGAGAGAGTCGGGGACATCGTCAGCGGCAATCTTTTGTGCCAGCCCTTCGGCAATGGCCGTCTTGCCGACGCCGGCTTCACCGACGACTACCGGATTGTTCTTGGTACGCCGTGTAAGTATCTGCATGACCCGTTTGATCTCTTCATCCCGGCCGATAACCGGGTCGAGTTTGCCCAGGCGGGCGAATTCGGTGAGGTCGCGGCCGTACTTCTGAAGTGAACGGTATTTGCTTTCGGCACGGCTATCGGTTACCCGGTGTCCGCCGCGGAGCTTCTTCAGGGCTTCATAGACCTTCTCCTGGTTGAGGCCGGCGTTTTGCAGGATGCTGGCGGCCTCGCCTTTATCGCTGCTGACCATCGCGATAAGGAGGTGCTCGGTGCTGATAAATTCGTCCTTGAGGCGGTTCGCCTCTTCATCGGCTTTACTCATCAGCATACCGATGCGGGGTGTCGCGTAAATCTGTCCCGTCTGGTAGGCGACCTTGGGTGTCTTTTCCAGTGTTGCTTCTACCTGTCCCCTGATTCTCTCCGCATCAATATTCAGTTCCTTCAGTATATCTCCAACCAGTCCCTGTTTCTGCAACAGCAGGGCTAATAGAATATGTTCCACGTCCCACTGGCTGTGCTGGTACTTCATCGCCAGTTGTTGAGAAGCGCTTATGGCTTCCTGCGCCTGTTCTGTGAATCTTTCCTGCTTCATTGTTTATTTACCTCCCCTCTGTTTCCTCAGTTCTTCCTGAGCCTCTTCCAGCTGGTACTGCATCTGGTTCATGCGCTGCATCATGCGCAGGATGACTTCCACCCCCGGCAGGTTAACTCCCATGTCATCCACCAGCGTCTTCACCCTCTGGAGCAGGGCTATATCCCTGTCTGAATACAGCCGTACGTTTCCCTGGGAGCGCCGGGGCTCGATGATGCCGACCTTCTCGTAGTAACGCAGGGTATAGGTCTGCACATCAAGCATCTTGGCGGCCACGCTTATTACGTAGCGTGGCTCGGTATCGTAACTTTCTCTGTTCATGGTCACCTCATCCTGTCGTCAGGCCGTCATTGTCTCACTGAGCTGCCTGAATAACTCCTTTTCTTTCTCTGACAATTTTGTCGGCAGGACCACGTTGACCTTGGCCAGGAGGTCGCCTCGTGCGGATTTGCCAAGGTGCGGCATGCCCTGTCCGGATAAGCGGAAGACACGTCCATTCTGTGTCTCCGGTGGGACCTTCAGTGCCAGCTTGCCCTTGGGTGTTGGCACCTGGACTTCACCCCCCAGGATTGCTGTCGCCAGCGGCACCGGGACATCGGTATGTAGATTATCGCCCCGACGTTCGTAGTTCGGGTGTGGCTTAACCGTGATTTTCAGGTAGAGGTCGCCGCTGGCGCCGCCGCTGTAGCTGGGCTGTCCCTTGCCGGCGATGCGTATCCGGGAGCCATTTTGTACACCGGGTGGGATTTTCACTTCGAGTCGTTTGACACTGGCGACGATTCCAGCGCCCCGGCATTGAGCGCAGGGCACATTTTGAATCCGACCGGTCCCCTTACAGGCACTGCACGGTTCCCCGATTTGGAGGCTGATGGTTCGGCTGGTGCCGTTATAAGCTTCCTCAAGCGTTACCTCAACTGTGGACTCCAGGTCCTGTCCGCGTCTGGGCTGGGCTCGACGGTGGAACGTACGGGAGCGAGCGCCTCCGAACAGTCCCTCGAAGATACTCTCCATGTCGCCTATATCACCACCGGTGAAGCTGTAGCTGGCGCCATCGCCAGGAGAGAAGTCCCAGTGTCTTGTCTGCTGTCCGCCCTGGGTAAACTGGTCGGCATATTGCCATTTATCGCCAAACCGGTCGTACTTCTGGCGCTTATCCTTGTCCGAAAGTACCTCGTAAGCCTCGTTTATCTGCTTGAACCTGGCTTCGGCAGACTTATCGCCGGGATTGACGTCAGGGTGATACTTACGAGCCAGCCGCCGGTAGGCCTGCTTGACTTCCTTTTCACTGGCATCTCTCTTAATACCTAATATGTCGTAATAATCCTTGCCGGCCATTATATTTTCTCCATGATATTATCACTTCTATTATAAATAATTTACGGATAATTGTCAAGATAATATAAGGAAAGTTAATAACATATTATTAAGTAATAATTGGAATCGCTCTGTAAATAAGTGATAATTCGCTTTTGAGACTGGCTGTATTATCCCACTAAAGTAAGGTTGACAAGTCCTTGTTATCGCATGTAATCTATATCGGAGGTATTTTTAATGCCAGCTTGTCCTAATTGTGGTCGTGAGGCTTTAAGGACTGAAGACTGGGTTTGCCAGTGGTGCGGTTATCCGTTGCTCTCGAAGGCTTTTAAGAAGATAGACAAGACATATAAGCAACTGCAGGAGGAAAGGGAGTACGGCCAGGTACCGCCTGAACCAGAGCCGGAACCCGAACCAGAACCCGAGCCTGAACCAGAGCCAAGGCCCGAGCCGGAGCCCGAGCCAGAACCAGAGCCGAAGCCTGAACCAGAGCCGAAGCCTGAGCCAGAACCAGAACCAGAGCCCGAGCCTGAACCAGAGCCTGAACCGAAGCCCGAGCCCGAACCGGAGCCTGAACCAGAACCAGAGCCTGAGCCTGAGCCAGAACCAGAGCCGGAGCCCGAGCCTGAACCGGAGCCAGAACCGGAACCAGAGCCTGAACCGAAGTCCGAGCCTGAACCTGAGCCAGAACCGGAACCAGAGCCAGAGCGAGAGCCTGAACCATTTTCCATGTCTCGACTTGAGTCGGCTGCAGATGGAGTCGCCATAAGCGTTAACGACCTGAACTCACTTTTTCAGGCCGATAAATTGACAACGCATACTAAACTGATGGGTAAGGTTATCAAGGTAACGGGAGCCGTGCAGAAGGTATTTGTCAGAGATCACCTTGATATTCGATATATTGTTCTTACCGGCGGCAAAAAAGCGGGACCGTGGAGTGTTCGTTGCTCTTTTGATAAGGAAAGCATATCCCAGTTGAATCAGCTTTCCAAGGACCAGGTGGTAACGGTACAGGGTAAATACGACGGATACGGGAAAAACATAATCCTCAAGGATTGTGTTCTGGTCAGCTAAAGACACCCACTGGATATCATTTTGGCTTCTTTAGACGTTATATCCAGGTTGTCGGTCTAGACGTCTTGAATCGCCTGCATGTAAATATCCAGAAACCGATTTAGTATCCTGGCGGTCGCTCCCCAGATTACTCTATCCTGATAGTGATAAACGTAGGAGTCAACCGCCTGTCCGTTTAGCATTTCTGTATCCTGCTGGCGGCAGTCCTTATCCAGCAGCGCTTGGATTGGTACTTCAATTATTTCGTTAACCTCGTATTTATTAATCCGGAACTGGTAAGGCCAGGGTATCATGCCGACGAAGGGAGAGACGATATAATTTGAAGTTGTCGTCACCTCGTCGTCCAGTTCACCCAGAACGTCGATATCCTCCAGGCGTAAGCCTATTTCCTCATAACTCTCCCGCAAAGCCGTTTCCAAAAAAGTGCTGTCTATCTCTTCGCAGGTGCCGCCGGGGAAGGATATCTGGCCCTTATGCTCCTTTACTGTCTCTGTACGTTTGATAAAGACTATATGGTACTGTCCCTGCCGCTCATATAGTGGTAGCAGCACCGCCGATGATACCCGCGCGTTATCAACGATATACAGTTTATCTCTATGGTTGAGTAGCTGTCTCAGTCTTTCCTTCACTGCCCATATATTAATACAATACTGGCTGGGTAGTAAACATGATTTTAGTCCTTGTCCTAGTCTGTGTTTGGCTTATTGTGTATAATTGTACTGTATTTATACCATCTTGTTATTTAAAGTAGGTCATGCTGAGCAGGTTACATATTCTGCCTTTCACTGGAGGGGGTTTGGCCATCAGTAGAGCTGTCAGCTATATCGAGGTGCTGAAGCCTTTGCCCAGCGTCCTGTTGGCTTATATAGGGCTTTGTGCGGCTATTATTGCTGGTGAAGGGCAGCTATCTTTCCGACTTCTCCTCGTTCTGGCCGCCGTATTAATCGCCGCAGCCGGCGCTAACGGGTTGACCAACTACCTGGACCGCAAAATTGATGCCCGTATGCAGCGTACCAGTTGCCGTGTTTTACCTTCCAGGATTATTTACCCCCCAAAAAAGGTATTGCCACTAATTATTGGCTTGATTGTCGTTGGACTTGTTCTGGCCTGGCAGTTGCACCCCTTCGTTTTTATAGCTGATGCCTTCGGCACGCTGGTGGCCGCAACCTGGCGTAAGAAAATAACCTGTGTTTATCCCCAGGGCGTGATTGCCAGTTGTGCCCCGATTCTCATGGGCTGGCTGGCTATTAACCAGGCTTTAAGCTGGGAATTATTGCTTTTGTGCATATTGATTGCCGCCTGGTTGCCGCTGCATGTCTGGAGTGTCAATATTGTCCATCGCGAAGATTATCTACAGGCAGGGCTGAGTTATTTTCCCATAGGGCTGGATGTAAAGGACTCGGTCAAGGTGCTGTTGCTATTTTCTCTGGTGCTTTATGCGGCTTCTATCGCTCTTTACTTCATTGGTGGCTACGCCTGGCTCTATCTGGCGCTGGCCAATATCCTGGGAATTGCTATGGTCTATGCCAGCTCCCGCCTCGTGATTTCCCATGCGGCTGAAGACGCCTGGCGGTTATATAAACTATCTACCTTTCCCTACTTGGGCTTGATATTCCTGGTCATCTGTCTGGATATCTGGCTATTGGGATAGGGTCTGTGGAGAGGTAAAATGGACTTCAATCTTAGTGAACAGGAAAAGATGCTGCAGGGTCTGGGAAGAGACTTTGCTGTCAAGGCCGTGCTGCCGAAGGCGGCCGAAATCGACCGCACTGGGCAGTTCCCCTCTGACCTCGCCCGTGAGATGGGCGAGCGCGGCTTCCAGGGACTGCCTTATCCGGTTGAATACGGCGGTACGGCCGCCGGCTATACTGGTTATGTTCTTGTCCTGGAGCAGCTCTGCCAGGCCTCAATGACGGTGGGCGCTGTCATGGCGGTGAATTCTGTTCCCGAAGAAGGTATATTCCGCTTCGGCACTGAAGATCAGAAGCAGCGTCTGCTGGCGCCTCTGGCTCAGGGACGGTGGCTCGGTGGCATCGGCTTTACCGAGGCCGAGACCGGCTCGGACCCCAGAGCTATCACGACCATAGCCCGCCGGAGCGGTAACGGCTTTGTTATCAACGGACAGAAGCAGTTCATGGCGATGGCCCCCGCGCTTAATGTGGTGCTCCTCTTTGCCCGGCGGGAGGGTGAGGGTCTGAATGCCTTTATCGTTGATGCTTCGTCTGAAGGATTTACTGTCCGTGAGCCCTGCGAGACTATAGGGCTGAGGGGACTCGGGACCTCGGTGGTCTATCTTGATGATCTCTTCGTGCCTGAGGAAAACCTTATTGGCAATGAAGGGCAGGGCTTTGATATTCTCCTTGAGGCGATAAGTGTTGAGCGGATGAGTGTGGCTGTGCAGGGAGTGGCGGTGGCGCAGGCGGCGCTGGAGCTCTCGCTGGATTATGCCCGGCAGAGAAAGGCTATGGGAAGGCCGATTGCCCGGATGCAGGCTATACAACAGCAGCTGGCGGAGATGGCGGCCAGAATCGAGGCTGCCCGGTGGCTGGCGTACCGCACCGCTTTCATTCGCGACCAGGGGTTGAGCATTCAGTATGAGTCTTCCATGGCCAAGCTCTTCGCCTCAAAGGTAGCTGTGGACGTAACCAGTATGGCCATGCAGATTCACGGCTCCTACGGCACTATGAAGACGCTGCCGGTGGAGCGACTCTACCGGGATGCCAAGATGACCGAGATATACGTCGGCAGCTCCGAGGTACACCGGAGCATTATCGCCAACCGTTTGATATAGGTATAAAAAATTGCCTCAAGAGCATTTCCGTTTACTAAAGACTTGTGACGGTGCCCGTGCCGGTGAGCTTTTTACCGCCCACGGCATGGTGCCCACGCCCGTGTTCCTGCCGGTGGGCAGTCAGGCCGCCGTGAAGACGCTGACTCCCGAAGAGGTCAGGGATACAGGCTTTGGCATGATACTCGCCAACACGTATCATCTCTATCTGCGGCCGGGTGTTGATGTCATCGCGAAAATGGGTGGTCTGCACAGGTTCATGGCCTGGGACGGCGCCATACTTACCGACAGCGGTGGCTACCAGGTGTTCAGTCTGGCACCGCTCTGCCGGGTAACCGATGAAGGCGTTACCTTCCGCTCTCATATCGACGGCAGTGAGCACTTTCTCACCCCCGAACTGGCCATTCAGTACCAGGAAGCGCTTGGCGCCGACGTGATTATGGTCCTGGATGAATGCCCCGCTTACGATGTCAGCCAGCCAAAGGTACGGAGGTCATTGACAAGGACGCACCGCTGGGCGGAAAAATGTCTTCGTGCCCACCAGCGGAGCGACCAGGCTCTCTATGCCATCGTGCAGGGGGGCATTTTCCCTGAGTTACGGCGTGACTCCGTGGAATACTTGGCGGTGCTGGACTTCCCCGGCTATGCCGTCGGCGGTCTGAGCATCGGCGAACCCAAAGAGACAACGCTGGCGGTGGTTGAGCGGACGGCGGCCCTGATGCCGGAACTCAAACCCCGCTACCTTATGGGGGTGGGCTCGCCGGAGGATATCGTTGAGGGTGTCGCCAGGGGCATTGATATCTTTGACAGCGC
>CAZPQB010000137.1:0-2185 GCA_964588605.1 uncultured Dehalococcoidaceae bacterium
CAAGCCAGATGTAACATGTGGTACGTTTATATCCTGAGAAGTGCGAGAGATAACAATCTCTATGTAGGTTCAACGAATAATATTCACCGCCGTTTGAATGAACATAACTCTGGGAAGGTTGATTCTACGAAAAACAGGACGCCATTCAGCTTGGAAGCATATTTTGCTGTCAGAGATAAGCTTAAAGCTATTGAGCTTGAACAATATTTAAAGACTGGCTCAGGGAGGGCTTTGTTACAAAAACGAATCCTTTAGCCATCGATGCTTTAGCGTAGATGGCCACCCCCTCCGCCAATAATATCTTTTCCCACCCTACCGCCCTCGCAGCATCCTGCCCTTTTTACTTCCCCCCGCTTTACCCACCAGATGTGTTGATTATATTTGCTGCTCCATATTACGAAGTTTCATTGACCATCCGATTATTCTATTCTTAAAATATACACTACGTAAATTCAAATAACTCAAAATTCCAGCATTAACTAGACCTATTAAGATTTTGTGTTCAGCTATTAATTCAGATGAAATTATTATCTCGATAAAAATAATAGATAAAGCCCAAAACGACAATAATATTGACCAGCTTTTTTCACCCCTTTTTATCTTGGCACCAGTGCCACCCTCTCTCATCTTAGCAGAAATGTCGTAGAGTACAGACCGAATGAATACAACTACAATAAGAAATTCTAATAATGGCAACCAAATACAGTCACTAAACACATAAAGTAAGGTGTCCATTTCTTGACCTCCTCGCTAATAGTCAGCTAACTAACCCAAATTACTTCTCTATCCACACCTTATTCAGCATGGCGTAGCCCATCGGGTTAAGCTCGTAGCCTTCCACGTAAGGCTTCACCAGGATGTAGTTCCGCCCGAACCACAGGGGCAGGCAGGCGGCATCGTCCACCAGCAACTGCTCCACCTGCTGATAAAGCTCCAGACTCAGTCCGGTATCCACCTCCACCGCCGCACGGTCCAGCAGGGCGTCTATCCCGGCATCGGTATACTCGCCGAAGTTATTATCGGCGCCGGTGCGAAAGAGAATATCCAAGAAGTCCTGCGGATGCGGGTAATCAGCCACCCAGCCTATGTAAAACATCTCGTCCTTCTCCTGCTTCAGGTGATAGAGAAACCTCTGCGGCTCCATCTGCCTGACCATTACCTCCACCCCGAGATTGGTGCGCCACTCCTGGATAATAGCCTCCAGTTCCTGCGATATCATACCGCCATAGCCCGAGGTGGTAATGGTGATGGGCGGCAGTCCGGACACATCGCCGTACTGAGAGGCGGCAATAAGCTCCTTCGCCCTGTCCACATCATACCCAAGTCCGGCCAGATTTTCATTGAATCCGGGCATACCGGGGGGCAGTATGCCATCCGCCCTCTGCACCAAGTCCCTGAACACCAGTGATACCAGCTTGTCTTTATCAACAGCCATCGAGAAAGCGCGCCGAATGTTGGCATCGTCAAAGGGCGGCCTGGTACTGTTGAAGCCGATATAACCGAAGCTCAACTCCGGCACAATTTCCAGTTCACGGTAAAAGGGGCCGGCTTCATCCGTAACCCGGTCAATATAGGAAATGGAAACATCGGTAACATCGATATCGCCGGTCTCGTACATCCTCATCGGCACGCCGCTCCAGAGCTGGAAGACGACCTGCTCAAGGCCGGCAACCTCTCCGTAGTAATTTTCGTTCCTCTCCAGAACCAGTAAATTCTCCTCACTCCACTCCTTGAGCTTAAAAGGTCCGGTGCCGTTGGGTTGCCGCCACCACTCCCCACCCTCCATTACGTTATCCCTGTCCACAACATAAGCCGTCGGGTAGGTCATTTTGGACAGGAAATAGGACTTGGGAGCATCTATGGTCACCTCAAGCGTATAATCATTGACCACCTTAACGCCGCTGATTTCCCTGGCCTTACCTGCCAGGACATCCGCCACGCCGACGATATCACCGAGATACGTACCGGCCACATGAGAACCGGTAGCCGGGTCACAGGCACGCTCCCATGAATACTTGAAATCCCCTGCCGTAACCCCCTTGCCATCATGAAAGGTGACATCCTCCCGCAGATAGAAGGTATAAGTCCGGCCGTCTTCACTAATCTCCCATCTCCCGGCTATGTCCGGCGCCGATTCCAGATTATCATCCAGGCGAACCAGACCGCCAAAAATCTGCGCTACGTA
>CAZPQB010000137.1:2285-6480 GCA_964588605.1 uncultured Dehalococcoidaceae bacterium
ACCCAAACACAATATAACACAAACCGTCCGATTCTGCCCAATATGCACGTCCGTGCAGTAAGTACTATAATCATATCTGGAAAAGAGGTGTATTAGCGTATGCGAATTAATATTTTACCGTACCTGTACCGACGGTGGGCAAGAATACGCAGGGAATTCCCGAGATTGTGGAAACATTACCTTTATCAGAGTTTCCTGGCAACTATAATCGTATTCGCCGTTCTTCTGACCCTGACCTTGCAACATGCTGTAGTCATTGCTTCAATAGGGGCGACCGCATTCATCGTATTTACCATGCCCAGGAATATCACCGCCAAGCCCCGGAGAGTTATCGGCGGTCACATAGTCGGCCTTCTTTCTGGCTCATTATGCGCGCTTATCCCGCACCCTTCTACTATATCCCTCATCATCGTTCTTTCACTCGCTGTCGGGATTTCTATCTGCTTGATGGTAGCCCTTGATGTAGAGCATCCGCCTGCCAGCGGCACCGCTCTTGGTACGGCCATTACCGGCTTTTCAATCGATGTAATGATTGCCGTCCTGACCAGCAGTCTGATATTATCCCTGGCCCACCACTTCTCCAAGAGGTTCCTGAAGGACCTTACCTAGACTGGCCTTAACCGTTTACATCAAACCAGATACTTGTCCCGGCACCTTTTCCGTACTATATTAATAAAATTTTACAATTATTACGGTTACAAAGTTGACAAATGTCACGATTTATGCTATTTTAATGTCTGTTGACATTATTTATAAAAAGGAGGGAAAAACATGCTACCCAGTGAAATGATAATCTTGATGGCTATCTCCATGAATAAAAATACCGGTCAGAAATTGCTGAGCCGTCCTCTAGACGTCACTACCGAATATATCGGTTACCTGTACAATTCCCTGGTAAACCGCGGTTACCTGAGGGGACACAGGTCAACAGGCTACAAGCTTACCACCGCAGGCAGAGAGGCCATTTTCGACTTTATTAAGAAAAACAATACCAGGTCTGCGGATGTAGTTAAGAGATTGCGTCTACTGGGTATAGAGATAAGTCCAGAGCAGGAACACAGAATAGGTAAAATCGAGAGGGAAACCATCAACATTAAATAAGGGCATAAAGCAGCCGCTACCGCCTTCCCTCTCACACCAATGGCACACAGGGAGCGGTGCTGGCCTGTGTGACCTCCTTTATTATAGTGAGCTATGCATTCATCGGACGGAGTGCATAGCTCACGCTTTTTAACGAATTAAAACAGCCCCTCCCTTTTCATGCTGACATAGCTCTTGCCGCCAACAATGATATGGTCCAGGACATCTATACCGACAATTTCACCCGCCTCGGCTAGCCTCTTGGTCAGTTGAATATCATCTTCCGAGGCTTCGGTATCTCCCGACGGGTGATTATGGACAAAGATTACGGAAGCAGCGCTGGCCGATATCGCCTCTTTATAGACCTCCCTGGGATGAACAATACTGCTATCCAGGCTCCCGACAGATATCTCGGCAACCTTTATCAGCTGGTTTCTGGTATCGAGTAATATCGCCAGAAAATACTCCTTTTTCTTTCCTTTCAGCCTGCCCTGTACCAGCACCGCCACATCCTCGGGGGTCTTTATCGGCGGCCTTTCCACCGTCTCTGAATAACCCTCCACCCTATTCGCCAGCTCGACGGCTGCCTTTATCTGTGCCGCCTTGGCAATACCAATACCCCTCACCTGAGCCAGCTCTTCCAGCGAGGCACCGGTAATTCCCTTCAGGCCACCGAAATGGCTGAGCAGCCTCTGGGCCGTTACCATCACCGACTCCCCGGCAATGCCCCGCCCCAGAATCAGGGCCAGAATCTCCTGAGCCGACAGAGCCTCCACCCCCAGCCTCTGCAATCTCTCCCTCGGCCTGTCGGCGACGGGCAGGTCATGAATGGTCATTGAACTGTACTTAATGCGTGGCGTCTTGACCATACCAGCCCAGTCTAGCACCAATGAAATAACGATGGCAAATTGTTCAGGGAAATATGTTGCAAGCAGCGGATGATACGAGTGAGACGGGGGGAGATAGATATCAAAAAGGGGAGGGATAAACCAATGTTTTCATCCAAAACAGGAACTTTTTTAACACCGGCTCTCCAGCCTGACATCAGGCAGGATATCGGGCCTACTTTCGAGCTCCATTTTGGGAGGTACTGGGTAATAACCACCAGCCAATTTGAGAGTGCGTTTTTTCAGAATAAGGGTTGACAGGATTTTAAAACGATACGATAACGTCTATTATCAGAATAACCTGCTGGGGAATTGCCATTGACCAAATTCCCGTGTATGAGGAGAAATATGCTCTGTCTGGTCCGAAGCAAAGCATGCAAGAGATGCGGAGGCGACATCTCGGTGGAATGTGATATATACGGTGTCTACGCCGTATGTATTCAATGTGGCGCCAACTGGAGCAAGGAAGACCTTATAGCCATGGCCACCAAGAACTGTAAAAACTGTTCCAAATCAGCCAAGGCCAAACAGCCGGTAATTCCCGGCAGCCAGCACTAACACGAACACGAACCCGCTAATTATTGCCTGACAAGGAATTAGCGAAAAACGCCGTCATGGTGCTCATCATAAACTGGCGGACCCCTCCATAGAAGCCCTCCACAGTACATCCAGCCCATCCATATCAAAGCCATAAACCTTTTCCAGAGCCTCATCATAACCACTGCCCTGTCTGAAGGTATTGAGCAGTTCAAACATCTTATCACGTCCGTAATTATCAATGAGATATTCCACCAGCCTGTAGCTCTGGGCATAGGCAAGAAACGACTCCTCAGCGTAAGCCGAAAACGGGCTCGCCAGACTGCGTACCGTGATGAGTTTGTTCTCCTCTCTGGCTTTATTTAGAACGACGACGAAATTCAACTCCATTTCCCCCTCGGACGTCATCGCCAGGCCTTCATCAAGCCAGGTGGGTAAATCGCAATATGGATTAAAGGTCATCTGGTGTATCACCAGATGTGTCAACTCATGAGCGATGGCACGTTTCCCCCATTCAAGGTCGGATTCGCTGGGTGATATGCCGATAGCGATAATGCCATAACGGGTAAAGGCGACCCCTCCCGTCCACTCCTGAGGATAAACCATGGAGCCCCTTAAGTCCTGTGAACTGGCGTAGATATAGATACCAATGGGGTTTTCCAGTCGGGCGCCGGTATCCTTGGCCAGCCGCGCCAGCGCTCCCTGGGCGGTTTCCATCAGTTCGCCGCCAAAAGAATCATCACCCTTATACCAGTAAAGCGTTACGTCACCCTCGGTGATACTCTGCCAGTCATAACGATTGTCTTCAATCTGTACCCTGACAATGCTGGTTTCAACTCGGCTGCCTTCAACATCGGTCACCGTCCACCAGTAGTCTACGCTTGCCCCCGGCGGCAGCCCTCCGGTTTTCCTCATATCCCACACCCACTCCTCAGACACCGATTTTGTCGGCGTAAATTCAATATAGACCTCACTGGTAATCAGGGCATGCTCCATGCGATTAACCCGGTAATGAAGGCGGATATCGTTAATGTCAACATTGCTCTGGGCGGATATATCGAAAACAAGCCTGGAAGGGAAATCCATCTCGGCAGAGCTGCTGACAATGTCTAAGCCACTGCCAGCCTGCACCAGGACGGGGTTCAATAAGACCAGCAGTAAACAGAAGACTATAGATAAGGTTACCTTTTTAATCATTCTTCTCTACCCATTAAAGACCTCAGGTAAGCAGTAATAAAGTCGTCCAGTTCGCCATCCAGTACGGCATCGGTATTGCCTGTCTCGTAACCGGTCCTGTGGTCCTTGACCATCTTATAAGGATGCAGAACATAGCTCCTGATTTGATTGCCCCACCCGGCCTCGATTCTCTTTCCTTTAAGTCTGGCCTTTTCTTCCTCTCTTTTTTCCAGCTCCAGTTCCAGAAGGCGTGCCCTGAGTATCTTCATGGCAATCTCCTTATTCATGAACTGGGAACGTTCGCTCTGGCAGGTGACAATCAGTCCCGTGGGCAGGTGAGTCACCCTGACGGCACTACTCGTTTTCTGCATATGCTGTCCGCCGGGTCCGCTGGAGCGATATGTATCCACTTTGATATCATCGGGGTCTATATCCAGGTCAGTATCCGCCTCAGCTTCCGGCATAACCTCCACCAGGGCAAATGACGTATGCCGGGCATGGTCAGCATCAAAGGG
>CAZPQB010000138.1:0-6476 GCA_964588605.1 uncultured Dehalococcoidaceae bacterium
GGAGGTGATGACCCGGAAAAAAAAGACCAGCTGCTTCGGCGGATTTTGCTCAAATCTCTGGGTTAAGCTAGCCTCAAAGATGATGAAAAACTCTGGAAATTCGAATCTTATCTTCTAAGCAGCGGGTCGTGGGTTCGAATCCCTCCAGGGACGCCATAAACCCTAATTTAGCTTCAAAATCGCCCCAAAATCGTCCTTTTAACAGGACGGTTTTCCGTTTTTAAGCGTTTTTGCACCGCTGCCTGAGGTTTTTCTCCGCTTCCAGTAACCTGCCCCATGTTATAATTCTACTTCTAAGTCAGGGTTAAAAAATTGTCATGGCTGTTTCTTATTCGGTTCTCAAGGACCTTCCTGATCTTGGGTATCAAGTAATGATTGAATTAGGTAAACCGTCAAGGGCTTAACCTGCCGGATGCATCAGGTTGGGCAGAAGCAGTGATATCTGTGGGACAGCTATAAAAAGAACAAGAGAAAGAGCCATTACAAAGAAAAATGGCATCGCTCCCTTGAATATTGTCATCACGGGAACATCCCTGACTATCCCGCTTACGGAATAAACAACGATACCAACTGGCGGGCTTATCTGCCCCATCAGTACCGTTATTATTGTCAGCACTCCCACCAGAACAGGGTCGAAGCCGAGTGCCTGGGTCACGGGGAAAGTAACTGGAAGTAGAATCAGCAGTATAGACATGATATCAAGGAAGAAACCGAGAATGATATATATGACCAGTATGATGACCAGAACAACATAGCGGTTAACCGCGAACGCCTCAATAATATCCACGAGAGCAAAAGGCAGATTGCTCAGAGCTAACATGGAACTGAAGATAATAGCGCCAATGATGAGGATAAATATCATCCCCGAAGTCTTGACCGTATTTACCAAGGCACTAACAAATCGGCTCCAGGGGAGACGCCTAGCCGCTAAACCAAAAACTAGCGTGGCGAAAGCTCCGGCTCCGCCTGCTTCTGTTGGTGTGAAAACACCGGCATAGATGCCACCCAAGACGATTATAACTAATGCGAACATCAACCAGGCACCCACAGGTATCTTAAGCATTTCACGTAGTGGTAGACGGGTACTGGCCGGGCCAGCTTTAGGGTTAATCCGGCAAATAATGTATATAGCTACACAGAAAAGGAGAGCCAGAATAACTCCAGGTATTATGCCTGCCATAAAAAGGTGCCCGATAGACGTTTCCGTGATGATGCCAAAAATAATAAAGCCAATGCTGGGAGGTATCAGGAAGCCCAGATTGCCACCGGCACAGAGAATCCCCGTGGATAACTGGTCATCGTATTGATGCTTTCGCATCTCTGGCAAGGCTATGGCGGTCATGGTAACGGCAGTTGTAATCGAGCAGCCGCAAACAGCCGAGAAACCAGCACATGCCATACTGACGGCCATGGCCAGACCACCCTTCATCCACCCCAGCCACTTGTTCATAGCAATAAACAGGTCGGTGCTGATACCGGCCTCTGCCGCCAGCCAGCCCATGAGCACGAACATTGGAATTACCGTGAAAACGTAGTTAGACGCAGTTGTAAACGGTGTATGGGAAACGATGTTAAATAAGACCCTGGTACCCGCTATGAAATAAATACCCATAGCACCGGCCAGAGCCATAGCTAACCCTATGGGCATCTTAAGAAGCAGGATAAAGCCAAGCAGTATAACCGTAAAAATGATTCCCAGGCTAAGTGGTTCCATAATTACTCTCAATACGAGCCGGAAGTTATATCAGAATCTTCATCAACTCCGGCAAGTATATATATAAACTGAACCAGGATAACCAGGAAAAGTATTGCGCTCCCAAACGCGACGATAAATATAAAGGGCGAGACAAGAATTCTGAGTAGGACTGACGTTTCACCAACCCGAACCATATCCATTCCGTATACAACACTCTGCCAGCTTATCAGTGCCACTATTAACAGGCTTAAAAAATAGGCAATGCCGTTAACCACTGTCCGCAGCTTCTTGGGATACAGGCGAACCAAGGTATCTACCACAACGTGGCCCTTGACACTCATGACGTAGGCTACGCCACAGAAAACGACAATAACGAGAAGGACTTTTCCGACTTCATAGGCGCCGAAGATTGGCTGATTTAAAGCGCGGCGCATAAAGACATCCGCCGTTACCATGAGCATCATGGCGACCGCGGCTATCATGGACAGTATTGAGATACCTTTGCTAAAGGGATATATTACCCTTTCCAGTGAGAAACCGAGTTTCTTCAGGGTTTCTTTGTTGTCTGATTGTTTCATATCGCTCAAATCGATACGATGTAGATTTCCGTTATAATCGTGTTCTCTCTATACTTAATGTATCCGGTTTCGCCGCGAGAGGCGAATTCAGATTGAGCTATTATTTTATTACTCGATAATAAGCTGATTCATAGCTAGACTAGGGGCCATGTTCTTGGTAAGCAGCCTCACAGTCGTTATGCGGCTAAATTCGACTAATCCTCCAGTAATACATGGCCCCCTGCTGTTTGTTACTTGTACTGCTCGGCAAACTTAATCAGGTCTTCCAACATGGCCTTTCCTGGCAGCCCTTTTGCCTCCATTTCATTTACCCACTTTTCTCTTACCGGCAATACCTTCTCCAGCCATTCCTGCTTCTCGGCATCCGGCAGGTAATAGAATGCGGGATTGCCTACCTCAGCATCATACTTTTTTATCTCCTCGGTGGTAAAAGCGTCGAAAGCATCGTAAGCCTCACCCACTATTTTCGACCTAGTAAGACCGTCGGTGACTTTATCGAATATTGGTTTCAAGTCAGCCGGCAGATTTTCATAGGTCTCAATATTCATGATAATCGGCGAGACTCTCTGGGTGATATCCACGTTACCTGTTCGGTACTTGGTTATTTCGTAAATCTTCCAGATGAAGTCTTGGTTAAAGTCACCCGATGCCGCATCCACTACCCCTCTCTCTACTGATGTGTACATTTCTGTAGGCCCCATGCTAACGGGCACCATCCCGAGTTCCGTCAACGACATGGCTTCCCACGGCGTGACTACGGCTATCTTGATACCTTTGAGCTCATCAAGATTCGTCATCGGTTTGGTTCCACACAGCTGGGTGGGACCGGGATTATGGCACCAGATTACTTTCGAAGGATAAAATTCGTCTCTGAACTCCTTGTATTTTTCCAAGAGCGCCCACATGGTCTGCTGAGCCTGGCTACCGCTCTTGAATAGCATGGGAAGAGTCATAACGCCGGAGAGAGCCAAGCGTTCCGGCGTCATATTGGCGTCAATCATGGCAAAGTCGGCTGTGCCGGCATCAACCGCGTTAAGCAGGTCGGGCATTTTGACCAGCGATTCGGCATGGTAAAATGTAATCTTAATCCTGCCACCAGTCGCCTCTTCCAGTTCCTGAGCCCAGATACCCATTTGCTCGGCATACACATCAAATGGCGGTATAAAGGTAGCAAACCTTAGCTCTATAGGTTTTTCGGGTTGAGGTGTTGGAGTTGGTGTTGGTGTCGGGGTCGGTGTCGGGGTCGGAGTCGGCTCTGGTTCCGCGCAGCCAACCAGAATAATGGCCGATAGTATTAGAGCTACCCACGTTATGATAATAATTCGTTTCACTTTTACCTCCTTATCTAGGTTCATTAAAAATAGCTGCTGCTTATTTGAACCCGCTTTATTTTTACATGATATACATTACCTCCTCTGCTTTCTTATATTCTCGTAAATGATTATTTTACAGTATATCACACTTGACCTGCCCCCAGCGACCACATTTCTTCTAGATTTAATGTTGCCGGCGTCATATCTTCTGGAACAGGCGACCAGCTAACATAAAGCCTGATGAAAGTATAACTGATTATATGCCTTACGTCATCAATCTATCAATGCTTCTAGTTCAGCCGATATGATGAAAACCAAGGTTAAGTATGGTACGATACTTTCTCAAGGACAAAATTCGTGGCGATGCTATCTTAAAAGGTGGTAGTATTATTTGGAACGGGTCAGCTTTTCAGAGCTAGAGAACAAATGCAAGGAGATTGGAAATGGCCGAGCCAACATCAGATAAACATTATGAAGACAGGTTTGAATTCCCTCTTTGGAAACTTATCAAAGAGCGAGCTGAAGAGAAGGACATCAGCTATCACGATGCCATGCTTGAGGTGGTTCCGGAGTACGAAAAAACTATAAGGTATAGGGACACTGAATTCGAGCAGGAGCAAATACAGAAACGGCGTGCCGAACAGCTGGCATTGAGTGAACGGGAACGGAAATTACAGCGTATTCACGAGGGAGGTTAATCATGTCTTTAGACAAAATTGCTAACATGGTAACTGAGACAGATGTCCTGATAATGGGAGGCGGTATTGCCGGCTGCTACTGTGCTGTTAAGTCGGCAAGTAAAGGGCTAAACGTCACACTGGTGGAAAAAGCCAAGACCGACCGTAGTGGTAGCGGCGCCATGGGCGAAGATCATTACGAGCCGGTCCCATGTGACGGTGTCACGCCACTGGAGTTCGTCAAGTTGTGGCAGGAGCGCCAGCAGGACGTTTGTGGCGATGGGCGATTCGTTGACCTGAATATCCCCTACCGCCTCTTGGACAAGGCGACATGGGTGCTTGATGAGTCGGAGAAGATAGGCATAACGATGAGGTGGACCAATGGCGAGTACTACCACATGCCTAGTGGATGGTTTGGCGGTCCCCGGCTGATGATACGCGTCCACTGGTCAGACATTAAGCCGAAGCTGGCGAACGCGGTGAGAAACAGTGGCGTCAATATCCTAGAGCGTACCATGATTGTCGACTTGCTGACCAATAGCGGGCGCATCGTTGGCGCCACAGCGGTGAACGTTCGAACCGGTGAATTCATCGTCATTAAAGCCAGGGCGGTAGTACTGGCTACCGGTATCTTCGCTCGCTGCTACGAGCCAGAGGAACCACTGTTCTACAAATACCAGATGAAGTATCACTGGTGCCCGGCGTCAATTTCTGGTGACGGCTATGCGGTCGCCTATCGTGCTGGGGCTGAACTTGCCAATATGGACATAACCGGCTGGGGCTACCGGATACGGGACGACCTTTGCATTTCCTATGGCAACTTTGACCACGGCGATGGTATCCGCGCCAAGTGGTTCACATGGAATGGCGAGGAAATTGACTACCCTACGGCACCTCTCTATCGAGAAATCGAACTCAACGGCAAAGACCCGATATATGTCAGTCAGGAACACCTCCACGACGACTATCATAAAAGGATGGAGGTAAGCTTTACTGACGAGAAGCTAATCTCTTTCAAGATCAGCGAAGACCGCATGTTCAATCCCAGGAAACATCGCTACGAACTCATGGAGAATCGTCCGCTAAACTTCATGGTACCAACCGGTGTCTACGTTAACGAAGACTTTAAGAGTTCCTTACCAGGACTCTACGCCATCGGCGACTGCGCCACCGGTCTCCATGGTTGCGGTAATGCTGCTCTCAGCGGATTATGGGTGGGTGACCACATAGACAGCGATGTCAATGCTACGCCGGCGCCAGATGTTGACGAAGTCCAGGTAGAAAAACAGGAAAAGACAGCACTGGCGCCATTGAGTGTCAGCAGAGGCACCGAGCCGATTGAACTGGAGCTGGCCACCCGCTACGTCTGCAAACGATATGTGGGAATGTTCAAGAATGAAGGCAGGCTACGTGAAGGACAGAGACGACTCCGCTCGCTGAAGCGTGAATTCCTTCATAAGCTGATGGCCAAGAACCCTCATTACCTGATGAGGGCGCTTGAGTGCCGCAACATCATGGACCTTGTTGAAGTGCACATTGCCGCATGTCTGGAGCGAAAAGAAACGCGAGGTCAGTTTATCAGACTAGATTATACAGAGAAAGACGCTTCACGGGACAACATGATTACTATCCAGCGTTCAGATAATGGACAGGCAGTAATGGAGATAAGGGAAGTGCCTGACCTGAAGCCCGAGTACCTGAAGGAGGATAAGTAGCATGGCTGCAGAAATAGATTATACAAAATGCATCGGCTGTGGTAAGTGCTATGACCTTTGCCCGATGGACGTTATAACCTGGAATCAAGAGCAGGATATACCCGAAATCACATATCCCGAGGACTGCTGGTTCTGCGGCGTATGCTGGATGGAGTGCCCCAAACGAGCAATAGACATCCTATATCCAGCCTGCTTCTGGTAATAAAAAATTAATCATCAGACTGGAGGATGGACAGCATACAGAAGAAAACCTTTACTGTTTAATGCACGCACCAATAACTGATGCCGCCGGCTTGCGGGGTGTGAGATAGTTGTCCAATCATCTTACGCCTATCCCTTGTATAATGGTATATCCCCAACGTTTACGTCTTTGGTGGCGTCAACATTCTCTATCTTCCGTGGTAGATATCCGGTATGCTCTATCGATACTGTATATACCCCGGGCTCCTGTCTTTCGAACCAGAAGTCGCCGAAGTTATCGGTTTTCAGGGTAGATT
>CAZPQB010000139.1:0-6424 GCA_964588605.1 uncultured Dehalococcoidaceae bacterium
AGGGGGAAACGGGGTGGGGGTGATTCTCCCTTAGTCCCTCCTTACGAAGGAGGGAGACAGATTGGGGAGGACAGAAAATCCCCCTTAGTCCCCCTTTTTCAAAGGGGGAAACGGGATGGGGAATATTAACGGATAAGCCGAGGATGATGCGAGGGCGGCCCCAGCCTACGCTAGAGCTACGGCGGGCAAGTGGGGTGGGAAGAGATATATAATTATAAGGTAATTTCTCTGGGGATTACGCGGCATTTTTCGGTGGTGATAATGGCCTCAATATCGGCGACGGCATGGTTGATTTCACCCCTGCGGTTAAAGACTATGTAGTCGAACAGGGGCAGTTGTTGCAGCTCTTCCCCGGCGGTCTTCAAACGCAGGGCTAAGTCCTCCGGAGTTTCCGTCTGGCGCAGTTTGAGCCTTGATTCAAGCTCTTCCATCGAAGGCGTTGCCAGGAAGATAAACACTGCCTGTGGAAGGATTTTTTTAATGGTGGCGGCTCCCTGAACATCAACTTTTATGATAACGTCTTTACCGCTTTCCAGCGCCTGTCTCACCGGCTCTCTGGGGACGCCGTAGTAATGACCGTAGACATTCGCCCACTCCAGCAACTCATTGCGGTCAATCATCTGCTGGACTTCAGTACTGGAAACGAAACGATAGTGTATGCCATTTATCTCGCTGGCACGTGGAGGCCGTGTGGTAACGGTAACAATGAATTCAAGGGGACAGCCGGACTGCCTGAGCCTGGTTAAAACCGCATCTTTACCGACGCCGGAGAGTCCGGAGAGGACTATGAGCAGGGGTGGTGCCGGTGGACTGAGGGGGGAATGACCCTCATGGCTCATCGGCGATTTCACTTTGTTCCTGTTTTGGCGGCACGTTTGTCCGGCTTAAATGCAGCCTGCTGGCAATGGTTTCTGGAGCGAGTGCTGCCAGGATAATATGCCCGCTATCGGTGAAGATAACCGCCTTGGTTCTCCTCCCGCTGGTCATATCAATTACCAAACCATTATTCTTACCGTCATGGATAATACGCTTGGTGGGGGCAGAATTTGGTGAAGCAATAGCAATAGCCCGACTCATCGCCATGATATTGCCAAATCCGATGTGAACCAGTTCCACGACCATATTATCACCTCGCAAGTTGTTCTCAAGACGTATATCAGCGTCCTGGTTAAATTCAGAAATCATACTTATATCCAGTCAAGCCGGGCATAAAGAGGTTGTTATACAAATGGATTTATCAGATATGGTGTATGAATATACTACCTCGTACGGAAAGCCCTGCTATAAGCTATCACTTGTCTTGGAGGTTGTCAAGGGCGTTTTACTCTCAAGAATGCCCTCATTTAAAGATATTGTATACGAAAATTTTACATTTTTTATACTAGAAATCTACCATTAACCTCTTTTCATATGCGGGATATTGTGCTAGAATATGGGGTAGTGCAAGTTCGTTAACAACATATGTGATTATGGGAGTCGAGAGCTGCCTCTTGGTGGTTAGAGCGGGGTGGAACCACCCGTTCCCATCCCGAACACGGAAGTGAAATGCCCCAGCGCAGACGATACTGAGGGGGCAACCCTTTGTGGAAAATATGCCACTGCCAGGAGGCTTATGAATTTGGGAGTTACATTATTATCACAAAATAGTACTAAAAATAGGTACAATCTGCGCGCCCTAGTTGCTTGACAATCTGCTTTATTGTAGTATTAAAATAGACAGGGGATAATAAAGCGAGGCAGGGTCGGGAAGGAAAAATGGCCAGCAGATTTGAGAAATTTTCAGAGAGAGCCCGCCGGGTCCTTACGGTAGCCCAGGAGGAAGCCCGTAACCTGAACCACAGCTACATTGGCACAGAGCACATTCTGCTGGGGTTGGTGCGTGAGGAAGAGGGCGTGGCCGCCAGGGTGCTTACCAATCTGGGTATCGGACTGGGCAAGATACGGTCGGCGGTGGAATTCATCATCGGGCGTGGTGAGAAGCCGAGCACCGGTGAGACAGGGCTTACACCCAGGGCCAAGAAGGTCATTGAGCTGGCCATAGATGAAGCGCGCCAGCTTGGTCACAATTACATCGGGACCGAACATCTGCTGCTGGGGTTATTACGAGAGGGGGAAGGCGTCGCCTCCAGTGTGCTGGACAGCTTTGGCATCACGCTTGAGAGGGCACGCGCCGAAGCCGCCCATATCCTCACCCAGGGCGTACCCAAGGCCAAACTCACCCGCGGCGCCAGCCGCACTCCAGCCCTGGACCAGCTGGGTATCGACCTGACGGCGGCGGCCCGTGCCGGAAAACTCGACCCGGTCATCGGGCGGTACAAAGAGATTGAGCGGTTAATCCAGATACTCAGTCGACGCACCAAGAACAACCCTGCCCTTATTGGTGAGCCAGGCGTGGGCAAGACGGCCATTGTCGAGGGACTGGCGCACCGCATCGTGGCCGGTGATGTCCCCGAAACCCTGGAAGGCAGACGTCTGATAGCGCTGGATATGGGCTCACTGGTCGCCGGTACGAAATACCGGGGTGAGTTTGAGGAACGTCTGAAGAAGATTATTGATGAAATAAAGACAGCAGCCAACTGCGTGCTCTTTATTGATGAATTCCATACCATGGTCGGTGCCGGCGCCGCCGAGGGAGCAGTCGACGCCGCCAACATACTGAAACCTTCACTGGCGCGGGGGGAGCTACAGTGCATCGGCGCCACCACCCTTGACGACTACCGCAAGTACGTGGAGCGGGATGCGGCTCTGGAGCGCCGCTTCCAGCCGGTCCTGGTCGAGGAGCCCTCGGTGGACGAGACGCTGGAGATATTGAAAGGCATTAAGGAACGCTACGAGGAGCATCACAACCTGACGATAAGCGAAGAAGCGCTCAATGCCGCAGCTACTTTAGCCGCCAGATATATACCCGACCGCTTTTTACCGGACAAAGCCATTGACCTGGTTGACGAGGCGGCATCGAGGGTGCGGATTAAGCACCGGACGATGCCCATCACCCTGAAGGAAGCCAAACAGCTGGGAGACAGTATACGCAAGGATAAAGATGCCGCCCTGGCCACGCAGCAATATGATTATGCCGCGGAACTGCGTGAGCGAGAGCTGCAAATCGACGAGAAGATAAAGGCACTGGAAGAAGAGTGGCGGAATGAGCAGAAGCAGGAGAAGCCGGTGGTGGTTGCCGAAGATATCGCCGAGGTGGTGAGCATGTGGACAGGGGTACCGGTGGTACAGATGGCCGGTGACGAGACCAGCCGCCTGCTCAACATGGAAGAGGTAATGCACCAGCGTATTATCGGCCAGAATGAGGCGATAGATACCATAGCCAAGGCGATAAGGCGGGCGCGGGCCGGACTTAAAGACCCCAGGCGCCCGATAGGCAATTTTATCTTCCTCGGGCCGACAGGTGTCGGTAAGACGGAGCTTGCCAGGACGCTGGCGGAGTTTATGTTCGGCAGCGAGGAGACACTGATTCGGATTGATATGTCCGAGTTTATGGAGAAATTCGCCGTATCCCGACTTGTCGGCGCACCGCCGGGATATGTCGGCTATGATGAAGGTGGACAGCTGACCGAGGCGGTGAGACGCAAATCCTACAGCTGCATACTCCTGGATGAGATTGAGAAGGCTCACCCGGACGTGTTTAACCTGCTCCTCCAGATATTTGATGACGGACATCTGACGGATGCCAAGGGACGGCGGGTTGATTTCCGCAACAGCATCATTATCATGACCAGCAACGTGGGCGCCGAACTAATCAGGAAGGGCACGACGATTGGCTTTACTTCGCGCAGTGACGAGGCCAAGACACGGGAGCAGTCTTACGAAAGGATGAAGGAGAGCCTGCTCAATGAGTTGAAGAAGGCCTTCCGTCCCGAATTCCTGAACCGTGTTGACGGCGTGGTGGTGTTCCACTCGCTCAGCAAGGAGCAAATACGTTCGATAGTTGATTTGATGCTGGCGTCGGTGAGCCAGCAGCTCAAAGAGAAGGAAATAATGCTCGAGGTAACCGAAGAGACCAAAGACCTGCTTGGAGAGAAGGGGTATGACGAAGTCTTCGGGGCACGGCCGCTGCGCCGCGTGATTCAGGACATGATAGAAGATAGACTGTCAGAGGCGGTGCTGCGCGATGAATTCAAGGTCTTTAACAGGGTTTTCGAGACGAAGACCACGATAAAGAAACCAGAAGCTGTATCCGGGATAGTTGAAGCTATCAGAGAAATCCCGGGCATACTCAATATAGAAGAGGCCGGAGGTAGCATAAAGGTATTTTCAAATAGCAGCATAAAGTTTGATGTGGAAAAGACTGCCAAAGACCAGATAAAAGAACTGATGAAGGATGAACGCGAGGACAGCATCAAGGATAAGGATGTTCGTGAGCCCCGTGTCTCGGAGAGTACGTATATATCGTACGTGGTGGTTGATGTGAAAGACGGGGAGATAATAGTAGATTCCAAGGAAAATTACGTGTTGCCCGACATGGCAGTAGGCGCTGTTAAATAACCTGGCGTGACTTGTAAAACCGACTCCTGTATAATAGGGCGGTGGTGGTTCAGATAGTTGAGCCCGCCGCCCTTTTAGTATAAATAGAGTGATTTTCGTAAATTCAGAGGTGAGGGGCTAACAAAATGGGAATAGACTGGGGTTTTGCGGGACAGGTCGGGGGTGCCGGCTTCGGCATGGTCTTCGCCCTGTTGATTATTCTGTCGGTAGTTATCTGGCTGACCGGGAAGCTGGTTAATAGAGGCGGCGGCACCGAGAAAAAAAGTGATGACAACCAGAAAGGAGCTTGATAATTGGCACGAGAAACGATAGAAGTTCCCATAACCGGTAAGATTGTCAGTGTGAAGGTAAAAGTCGGCGATGCCGTCAAAGAGGGTGACGTCATCTGTATGCTGGAGTCCATGAAGATGGAGAATCCGATACTGGCGCCGGTAGACGGTACCATCACCGAGATAGGGGTCGCCGTTGAGCAGGTGGTCAAGCCCGGCGAGGTAATTGCCGTTATCGAGTATTAAGATAACGAATTATGTTCGGTCTATTTGATACGGGGTTTCAGGCCTTTTACTGGGGCAACCTGCTGATGCTCGTCATCGGCGGGGCACTAATCTATCTGGGGATCAGCAAGAAGATGGAGCCCCTTTTACTCGTGCCGATAGGTTTCGGCATCCTGCTGATTAACCTTCCCCTGGGCGGCCTGATGGACTACGAGCTGCAGATAGCCAACACGGGCGAAACGACGGCTAAAGTAATCAGCATCGAGGTGGATAAGGACAGTCGGCTCGGGGAGGATGATGTCATCCTGGTGCTGGACTCCGGGGAGGTGGTATCGCCGGTCCCGGGCAGGGTCAAGGAAGTGCTGGTGGCGCCGGGACAGGAGGTCAGGCCCGGCGAGGTGATGGTGGAGATGCTTACGGCCACCCAGACTCCCCTCCCGACAAAGCCCATCGGTCTGCTCTCCAGGATATTCGAGTACGGCATCATGTGGCAGATTATACCGCCGCTTATCTTTCTCTGCCTGGGGGCCCTGACCGACTTCGGCCCGATGCTGGCCGATCCCAAGACGCTGCTGCTCGGCGCGGCGGCGCAGTTCGGGGTGTATTTCGCCTTCTTTGCGGCGCTGGCTACCGGCATGTTTAATATAGCGGAGGCCGCCTCCATAGGGATAATCGGCGGGGCGGAGGGGCCGACCACTATTTTCGTCACGTCCATGCTGTCGCCGCACTTAATCGGCGCGACGGCTGTCGCCTGCTACTCCTATATGGCGCTGGTGCCCATCATCCAGCCGCCGATAATCAGGCTGCTGACCACCAAGAAAGAACGCGCCATCTACATGAGGCCGCAGGTGCGCGAGGTATCCAACCGGGAGAAGATATTCTTCCCGATAATCGCTTCCGTGATTGTCGTCCTGTTCGTCCCCATGTCCGCCCCCCTCATCGGCATGTTCATGGTGGGCAACCTGTTTGCCGTTTCGGGCGTTACGGAGAGGTTTACCAAGACGGCGTCCACGGCGCTGATAGATATCCTGACCATTTTTCTGACGCTGGCTATCGGCGCCAGCATGACCGCCGAGAACTTTCTCCAGCCCAAGACGCTGATGGTACTTGTGCTGGGTGTCGTGGCTTTTGCCACCGCCACCGGCGCCGGCGTCCTCATGGCCAAGCTGATGAATGTCTTCTCCAAAGAGAAGATTAACCCGATGATAGGGGCGGCGGGAGTCTCGGCGGTGCCCATGGCCGCCCGCGTGGTGCAGGTGATGGGGCAGAAGGAGAACCCGCGGAATTTCCTCTTGATGCACGCCATGGGCCCTAACGTGGCCGGGGCAATCGGGGCGGCGATTGCGGGCGGGGTTTTCCTGGGGATGTTAGGGTAAGATTAAAGAGAAAATCCCCCTTTATCAAATCTATCCCCCTAGCCCCCTTCCTTTAAA
>CAZPQB010000140.1:0-6402 GCA_964588605.1 uncultured Dehalococcoidaceae bacterium
AGGACACGGCATACAGGCCCGACAGGTAGTACAGGGGATGGGTCTCAATTTGCGGTACGCTTCTCTGACCTGACTGACCAGCACCTGCTCCGGCACGGTCAGGCTGTCTGCCTCAGCATCGTCAGCCAGGGCTATATTCTCGACCACCTGTTCCAGGGTGCTCATATCGCAGACAGCGGTGGCAACATCCGGGTGATTCCAGACCCAGCGTAATCCCCATTCCGCCAGCGTACGCTTAGGCGAGGCACCTACCCATACTCTGGCTACCGACTCCGGTGGCTGTTGCGTGAGCCTTCCCCCCTTGAGTGGCTCGGCAGCGACTACCGCCAGTCCCTTCTCAGCCGCGTATTTGAGTCCACCGACGCCGGGTTGATGGTCCACGTCCATATAGCTGTATTGAAATTGACAGACAGCCCACCTGTCGTAATCGTCCAGAATGCCCCTGAGGGCCTGAAAATCATCGTGGAAAGAGAACCCAAGTCTGCCTATCTGCCCATCCGCCATAGCCCCCTCGGCCCAGCGCAGTACGTCCAGTCCCTGTAATCTGGGCCAAGTATCCCGGTTCAACCCTCCCAGAAGGTAAAAGTCTATCCTGTCCGCCTGCAACCAATCCAGCTGCTCGTCCAGGTAACGCTGGAAGTCCCGGGAGGAACTGACTAAAAAGGAAGGCAGATTGGCGGCAACCCTGATTTTCTGTCGGTAGCCATCTTGAAGCGCCCGGCTGAGCAGACGGGTCAGGCGTTCGTGTCGCTTCAGGTCGTAAGGATATCCCAGGTCAAGATAGTTGACACCGTGGTCAATAGCGTAACGGAGTATCCTGACAGATTCAGCCTCATCTATGCTGTCAGGGTCTCCGCCTGCCGACGGCAGCCGCATGACGCCGAAGCCGAGTACCGACACTTCCCAGTCCAGCCTGCCGAACCTGCGATACTTAATTAATGTCCCCCTTGATAGACAATCTTCGTCTACGCCTCCACCCACGGAGAAGCATGTTCGCCGCTGAGACAAACCACGACAAATCCGTAAGGCTTATCACACCACCTGGTAATGAGGGGGAGATGGGGGAAAGCGGCGGGACAGACGGCGATGGTCGGTGTATTGAAGATATGTCTTTCGTAGTCTTTGCCCATGCCCAGCTCAAGCTCAGCTCCCAAGAAATTAAGGTCATCAGGGTCAAGCCCCAAGAAACAGAGGATTTCCGCCTCGGGATGGTAGTGAGCTTCGCCGCCGCGGTGCCATTTGCCGCACTTGCTGTAGAATCCCCAGGTGAAATTAACGTTGAATCCCTCCAGGTCTTCACCATAGAGCCAGACGACTTCATCGCCGTTGCCCGGTCCCACTCCCATTTCCGCAGCCCTGATTGACCCGTACTCCGATGGCATCCCCTCCATGCCCATCGACTTGAAGTTGCATATCATTTTCTTGATATACTTGCGGTATTTATCACCCCTGGTTGCCGAGGCCGATTTCGGTAAAACAGATTCGGCCTGATATGCGTCAGCCAGGCCGATGGTGTAATGGACAATGGGTCTTTCCAGACTCCTGACCGTAGCCGGGCCGTGCGGCAAACCTTTAGGAATGAGCACACACGAGGGTTCGGTAAAGACGTGCTCTTCCTTTTCTTCGCCAAGCAGTACCGATATTTCCGCCCCAAGATCAAAGATATCGGTATTATTCGTCCCTTCAAAGACGAGAATTTCATCATAGGGATGTACCAGCATACCCTCAAGCGGATGAAAAACGCTCGGCTCTTTAACGAATCCAAAGGAGAAGTGAGCGTTGAAACCCTCCAGGTCGCTTGCTTCCATCCAGATACGCGGCTCGGCGTAGAGTCCTTTGGGTGAGTCCTTGATAACCACGGGTTTTATCAGATGTTCGTATTCTTTCTGTACCATATCGAATACCTCCTTTATTCTTATGAGTGCATCATCGGCTCCACCCATCTCTGACGATATGAGACGGGACAACAACAATATATCAAAATCCAAGAAATAATTCACCCAAGACAGCTATGGCTCGTTTTTATATGATTATGTCAATCGATTTGAGTAGGCAGGAAGATTTTTGTCTACCTTACCCCCTGTGTCCCTTTTTCCACAGACTACTTCCCCTGTGGTAACGTATTAATCCATCCCTCTAGCCCCCTTCCTTTGGTAAAGGAAGGTGAATTTTTACAAAAGGATTATAGATGATCGGGGCTTTTATTTATAAATGACCATTGCCGTGAATAATTAAAAAATACGCCGCCTCCTTTACCCCCCAGCCCCGGTCGTAACCTTCATTTTCCCACCCAAGCCCACCCTCGCGTCTTCGGTGGCTTAGCCCGTAAAAGCTACCCCCTGCCACCTTTTTCCCCTGTGAAAATCCCCCTTAATCCCCCTTTTCCAAAGGGGGAAACTGGAGTGGGAGGATATTAACAGGCTTAGACACTGATGACACGAGGGCGGCGGGTGGGAAAAGATATTATAGGAGGGGGGTGGGGTAGTGATTCCTGATAGAGTGGACTGGTGGTTAACGTTTTTACCGCCTGGTCAATTCCGTGACTTTAAGCGGTCTCCGGCGGGGAGAGCCAGGCACTCTGAACTTGCTGTTATCAAGACTTGGTATCGCTTTTTCAGTCGGTTTATCCACCTGCGGCACCCATTCGTAGGGGACGCGGTAAGCACGGTAGACCATATTATTTTTCGTAAATCTGTTTTTATAAGGGTTTATGTATTCCCATACTGTCTCATGTTCCGCCGTCACTTCAAGGATACGGCCACTACCCCCCTCCGTAATGAGGGTATTGCCGTTGGGCAGGCGTTGCGCTGAACTGACGAAGCTGCTGTAAAGAGAACCGCCGCCGAACATCATACCGGGCCCTGGCGGCGGGTATTGTCCGACAACCTCAAGGGTGGTGGGGTCGAGTTCCAGCACGCGTGAGTTATCCCGGTGGGCGTTGCCGACTCCATTGAGTGCCCCGGGGTTGGGATTACCGTAACCGGCCGAGCCGCCGTTGTCGAACATTAGTAAGTTGCCCTCCCCCGGCAGCCCCCGGGGTATCAGGTGAGCGTGGTGCTGACCTATTATCCAGCCGATTTTTCGGAGTTCTTCGGTGGCGTTAAAGTCAGGTCCCAGTTGCCAGACAATCCTACCCGACTTGCGGTCGATAATGGCAGTGATGTTGGTCTGGCGGCCGTCCCAGATGATATTGTCCGGGTGAAAGCGTTCGTCACCGCCGTCGTACCATTTGTTGGGTCCCAGGGTGGACATGGAGTTCATGTGCATCCAGTCTCCCCACCTCCCGCCCGTCATATGCGTGTACGGATTGCGGTACAGGGCGTTTCTGGCTTCCTCGCTGAACCCCATCTCATCGAAGTGCTGGCTGCATATCCACTCCCAGGTTATCTTGCCGTCCCAGCTTACCTCGATAATCGTGTCGTCGAGGAGGAGTTTGTCGCTTATCTTGGGTTCGTGCAGGTTCTTGTGGCACAGGATGAGGGTGCTGCCTTTGTCCGCCAGCGGTTCCATGCCGGGGACGTAGTACCCCACCGGATTCCCCTCCCTCTGGAAGTCGTGGTGCTGCCGGGCCATCCACCGCGGTTTCTGGCGCGGGTCCCTGATGCGTTCGTATCTGTCGAACCGCCAGACGATTTTGCCGTCCCAGTCCACCTGCACCAGGTCGAGCATGTCCTGGAAACCGTATTTCATATTCCTGACGCCGGTGCTTCCCATGACATGCCCCCCGGGCAGCATTTTGTTGGGCATGCCGTCGAGTCCTTTCCACTGGTTGACCACGTTGCCACTCATGTCTATCAGGACGGCCCCCACCGTCGGAGTTTGATTTAGCGTAGCCTGAAATATGGTATAGCCGTTCCAGCATTTCTCCGGGTCGTAGATGGTCGTGCCGGTTGGGTAGACGCTTACCGTCATGTTCTCACTCCCTGTATGCAAATATATACATACTATCTTAACTGGTTGATTTTTTCTACCTTGTCCCCCCGTCCCCCTCTCCTTCAAAGCGGAGGGGATGAGATTTATATCCCGTCCAAGCCCGCCCTTTAAGGTAAAGAGGGGCTAGCGCCCCTCTTAAAAACTCCCTGTGGGGCGGGGGGATATCTTACAGGACAAGCCGTATATAACACAGGGCGGTAGGGTAGGAAAAGATACCAAGTGTAAAAAAGGTTATAACTATTAACGAAATGTTTATATCGCCAAGGCAAATATTTATGGTTTAGTTACGTCATAGTGATTATTCTAAAGCCAAAATAATAGCACTGGTGAAGGCAATAATATCAAGTCACGTGCGAGGGTAGGTTATACTGACTAATATTTGCATCATCCTCTAATCAGTCAGGGAGGGCAAGATGATAAAGAGACTATTCAGAAAAATAATCCATAAACAGGAAGGTATCACCGGACTGGAGACGGCGATTATACTTATCGCCTTTGTCATCGTAGCTTCGGTCTTCGCTTACGTTGTCCTTTCAGCCGGGTTGTTTTCCTCACAGAAGGCGAAAGAAGCGGTCAACGCCGGGGTACAATCAACAATGAGTACGCTGGAGCTCAAGGGCAATCTAGTCGCCAAAATGGAAAGCGGCCTGGTGACAGAGCTCTACTTCAACGTGGGTATTCCTGCCGCCGGCCACGCGGTTGATTTCACCCCGACGACAAACAGTACCAACACGGTAGTTATCTCGTATTTCGATGCCGATAATCTGATCCCCTCGGTCAACTGGACCATTCAGAAGCTAAGTACGATTAACAATGATAACCTTCTGGACCCGAATGAACTATTCCAGGTAACTGTAATCATGCCAACTTCAGGCAACGTGAGCATCGGGCCGTACCATAGCTTTGCCCTGGAAGTCAAGCCACCCGACGGTCCCGTACTGCCTATTGAACGGACGGTCCCGGGCAGGATTAGCCAATACGTGAACCTTTACTGATGTGAATAGATTAATTAAAGGAGGTTTATAAGGTCTATATAATCAATTACATAAAAAACAAACTGAGATTAATGACAATCCGTGTCAAATCCGTGACAACTGTTGTTCAAGAAGTGATGATTTACTCATCACTTCTTGGCTTTTTTAGCCCACAATTCTTTGTATATCTTACGCCTGCTATCCAGTGGGACAGGCAGGCCATGCTCGAACAGGTCTACTTCTTCCTTGGAAACGCCGGCGGCTTCAGCCAGTTCCCGCTGTGTCATCAGGCTGGCAAGACGGAGCCTCCTGACCTTAGCACCAACAGATGATTCCTGTGTGGTGGTTTGCACTACCGTCATGACTTTTACCTCTACCAGCAAGGATACCGGTATGGAAGTACCCATACAACCAAGTTTTTACCCTTTTAAATGGGTGCTGGCACCCATATCCCACTCTTTATGTACCAATGATACATGTCTATTCCAGATGACTTGCAATAATAGTGAGCGGTCTGGTAAGCTTTCAGCCAGAAGCTGAAAGCAGGAAAATAAAGTGTCACTGGACTTATCAATTCAGTTAGCCCCGAGAAACAAGCACGGCCTACTTCTGGCCAATCCGGTAATGACGGCCTCCGGTACTTTTGGCTACGGGACAGAATACAGCCAGCTGTTTGACATTCAGAAACTGGGGGCTATCGTTTGCAAGGGAACCACCCTTGAGGCGAGAGAGGGCAACGCACAGCCACGCCTCGTGGAAACAGCCTCCGGCTTGCTTAATGCCATCGGACTGCAGAATATCGGAGTCAAAGCCCTGATTAAGGAGAAGGCTCCTGTATGGGCAGACTGGCGGGTACCAGTTATCGTCAATATTGCCGGCGAATCCGTTGATGATTACGCTCAACTGGCCAAAGAGCTTGAGGGAGTAAGCGGCGTCAGCGGTATCGAGGTAAATATCAGCTGCCCCAATGTCAAGGCTGGCGGCGCCGACTTCGGCGCCAACCCAGATACAGCCGCCAGAGTAACCACTGCCGTCAGGGCGGCGACATCACTGCCGGTACTGGTCAAACTGACTCCCAACACCGATGACATAGTCCGGGTGGCCACAGCCGTGGCAGAGGCCGGCGCCGATGCCGTATCCCTCATCAACAGCCTGAAGGGCATGGCTATAGATATTAACAATCGGCGACCTGTGCTGGGCAACATAACCGGCGGCTTCTCCGGGCCGGCGATAAAACCAGTGGCACTGGCCATGGTCTATGAGGTAGCCGGCGCTGTAGATGTGCCCGTCATCGGCTGCGGCGGCATTACCCGCGCCAGCGATGCTTTGGAGTTTATCATGGCAGGAGCCAGCGCCGTACAGGTGGGCTCGGCTACCTTCACTAACCCACGGGCTTCGCTGGATGTCCTGGAGGGTATAGAGGAGTTCATGGAGAAAGAGGGGATAAAGAGCCTGAGAGAGATTATCGGGGCGGGGCGAAGTTAATTCAAACTAT
>CAZPQB010000141.1:0-6299 GCA_964588605.1 uncultured Dehalococcoidaceae bacterium
CCAGCCCCAGGCTGCCGGTGCAGCCGGGGTCTTTGGCCAGCATGTCCCGCCCTACCTTTGTATCCGGACTCGGGCTGGGCACGCACGTGGCCCCCCAGGTCTCCATCAGAATGCGGCGGTAGGGTTTCTGGTCATAGCTGATTCTTACCATGTAGACCTTTAACTCGATGCCGAAGAACATGCAGCCCATGGCCAGGGCGCTGCCCCACTGTCCGGCACCGGTCTCGGTGGTGATGCGCTTTATTCCCTCTTGTTTGTTGTAGTATGCCTGGGCGATGGCGGTGTTGGGCTTGTGGCTGCCCGCCTGGCTGGTGCCCTCGTATTTGTAGAAAATCTTGGCCGGGGTATCCAGCGCCTTCTCCAGCCGGTGTGCCCGGTGCAGTATCGTTGGCCTCCAGGTGTGGTATATTTCCTGTACCTCTTCGGGGATGTCGATGTACCGCTCCTGGCTGACCTCCTGCATGATGAGCGCCATCGGGAAGAGTGGGGCCAGGTCGTCCGGACCTAGTGGTTTCTTGGTTACCGGGTGCAGGGGTGGTGGCAGTGGCTTCGGCAGGTCGGCCTGGATGTTGTACCATTTGGTCGGCATGTCCTTTTCATCAAGAATAAACTTTGTCCTTTCCATTTTCCTCCTTCTAATTTTGGATATAGATTAATATTACCCTCCGGCGGGCGGCGGTGGACTGCGCCAGGATATGGTAAGCATATTAATTGACCTCCCAGTTATTATTTCTCGAATCAAGAGCCTTGCGCAGGCTCGACGTAAATGACTTTAGAGAATCCAGGGTGCCGTCTTCCTCTATCAGTTGAATGAGGCGGCTGCCCACGATGACGCCGTCGGCTATGGCGGCTACGCGCCGTGCCTGTTCCGGTGTGGATATCCCGAACCCGACGCACAGAGGCTGTTTTGCCTTTTGTCTGACCCTTTTGACGAAGTCCTCGAGCTCTGCGGGCAGGCTGTCTCTGGCCCCGGTAACACCGGTGAGCGATACCAGATAGATAAATCCCCGTGACCTTTCCGAAACCAGATTGATGCGTTCCCCGGTGCTGGTAGGCGCCAGGAAATATATCAGGTCAAGGCCATGCTTCTGCGTTATTGTTTCCAGATCTCGCCCTTCTTCCGGTATCAGGTCAGGGACTATTAAACCATTTATCCCTGATTTGACGCAACCCCGGCAGAACTCGTCCAGTCCGTAATTAAGCACTGGATTGTAATAGGTCATGAAAGCCAGTGGCATGGATATCTTCTGTCTTATCTCGGCCGCCAGCTCCAGACATACCTTGGGGGTGGTGTCCCTTTGCAGCGCCTGGAGGCTGGACTTCTGTATGGTGACGCCGTCGGCCAGGGGGTCGGAAAACGGAATGCCCAACTCTATGATGTCGCAGCCGCTGTCTGCCAGGGCGGCGGCTATCCGGGGCGTGTCCCTGATATCAGGGTAGCCCATGGTGATATAGGCAATCAATGCCTTATAACCTGTTATAAAAACGTCTTGAATATTGCTCATGGTTCCATCCCCAGGGCTTCAGTGACTATTTCAAGGTCTTTATCGCCGCGGCCGGACAGATTAACGATGATAAGCTGTTCCCGTGGCAGGCCGGCAGCCAGTTTGGCGGTGTAGTAGATGGCATG
The DNA here is from genome assembly GCA_964588605.1 of uncultured Dehalococcoidaceae bacterium. GTDB lineage: Bacteria > Chloroflexota > Dehalococcoidia > Dehalococcoidales > RBG-16-60-22 > CAZLEY01. Next base: position 1,631 of record CAZPQB010000141.1, read on the forward strand.
TGCTGGCTCCAGTGCCGGGATTATCCCCTCGGTATCGCACAGCAGCTTAAAACCTTCCAGCGCCTGCTCATCGGTCGCGGACACATAGGTGGCCCGGCCGCTGTCTTTATAAAAGCTGTGTTCCGGGCCTACTCCCGGGTAGTCCAGCCCCGGGGCGATGCTGTGCGTCTCCCTTATCTGGCCGTGCTCGTTCTCCATCAGGTAAGATTTCGTTCCGTGCAGCACGCCGGTCTTGCCGGTAAGTAAGGCCGCCGAGTGTTCGCCGGTTTCCAGTCCCCGCCCGCCCGCCTCCACCCCGACGAATTTAACATCCTTATCATTAAAGAATGGATGGAAAAGCCCGATGCTGTTGCTCCCCCCGCCCACGCAGGCCACCAGGTAGTCGGGCAGGCGGTGATAGTCCGCCATGACCTGCTCCTTCACTTCCTGCCCGATTATCGCCTGAAAGTCCCGTACTATCATGGGGTATGGGTGCGGGCCGACCACTGAGCCGAGGAGATAATGGGTATTTTGTACGTTGCTTACCCAGTCGCGTATGGCCTCATTGATGGCGTCCTTGAGAGTGCGACTGCCCGAGTTGACCGGGCGTACCTCCGCGCCCATGAGCCTGATGCGCTGTACGTTGGCTGCCTGGCGGCGCATATCCTCCGACCCCATATAGATGATGCACTCGAGGCCCAGCATGGCGCATACCGTGGCTGCGGCCACGCCGTGCTGGCCGGCTCCGGTCTCGGCGATTACTCTGGTCTTACCCATGCGCTTGGCGAGCAGCCCCTGCCCCAGGGCGTTATTGATTTTGTGGGCGCCCGTGTGGGCGAGGTCTTCGCGCTTGAGCAGGATGGTCGCCCCGCCGATGCTATCGGAAAGCTTGCGGGCATGGTAGAGAGGTGTAGGACGCCCGATGTAATCATGGCATAACCGGTTGAACTCCTCCTGAAATGCCATATCCACTTTGGCATCGGCGTAGGCTGCCTCCAGCTCTTCAAGGGCTGACATCAGTGTCTCCGGCACGAACTGGCCGCCGTAATCGCCGAAGTATCCCTGTGAATCTGGTCTATCCCTCATCGGCTTTCCTTACAGCTTCGATGTACTTGTTTATTTTATTCATATCTTTGACGCCTCTGGTTTCCACCCCTGAAGAGACATCCACTCCCCAGGGTGAAATTATCCTTATGGCTTCGCTTACGTTTTCCGGCGTCAGGCCGCCGGCGATAATTACCTGGAACTGCTCGGCTATCGGGTGCGCCAGTTTCCAGTCGAAGGTCTTTCCCGTCCCGCCGTATTTCTCCGGTGCGTTGGAATCAATCAGGAAAAGGTGTTTCTGTTTGCCTAGGATTCTGGCGCCGTAGGCCAGGTCGGCGCATATTTTCTCTGGTTTATAGTTGCGGCTTACCCGGATAACCTTGATGACAGGTATGTCGAGTTCCCGGCAGTATGCCCAGGGTTCGTTGCCGTTCAACTGCACCCAGTCGAGTTTGCAGGATTCGGCTATCTTTCTGACGCTTGATGCCGGCGCGTTGACGAAGACGCCGACGACATCGATGGCGGCCCGACTGTCTTTCAGTGCTGACACCATTTTTTTTGCGCGGGAAGGGGTTACCTGCCTTGGACTGGTAGTGAAGACCAGCCCCATGAAATCGACACCTGCCTCCGCTATCGCCAGGGCATGGGCCTCCTCTTTTATGCCGCAGATTTTGATGTGCGTCATTTTAGTAGCTCCTTTATCTTGACCGGGATATTCACGGCGGTGACCAGCGATTCGCCTACCAGGACGGCATTTACTCCCCACTTCTTTAGCTTTGCTATATCGTGTCTGTTCCTTATTCCGCTCTCGCTTACCACGATTTTGTCATGGGGGATTAGCGAGCACAGCCGGCGCGTGGTGTCGATATTAGCTTTAAATGTATTCAGGTCACGGTTATTGATGCCGATGATTTCAGCATCAGCCGTAAGCGTCCTTTCCAGTTCTTTTTCATTGTGCACCTCAACCAGACACCTGATGCCGAGGCTTAGGCTCAGCCCCAGCAGTTCTTTAAGCTGTTCCCGGCTGAGGATAGCGGCTATCAGCAGCAGGGCATCGGCGCCTGAGGCGGCGGACTCGTATATTTGGTATTCATCGAAGATAAAGTCCTTCCGCAGCAGGGGTAGGCTTATCTCTTCTCTGATTGACTTCAGGTGTTCCAGGCTGCCCTGGAAGTGGTTTTCTTCGGTGAGCACGGAGATAGCCGTTGCGCCGCCTTCGGCATAGCTTCGGGCTAGTGCCAGGGGGTCGAAATCGGGGCGGAGAATACCTCTTGAAGGTGATGCCTTTTTCACCTCGGCAATCAGTTTTACGCCCCCTCCACTGAGGGCGCGCTTGAAATCGAGCGGTGCCCCACGCCCGGCGATTCGCTCCTTGAGAGCCGCTGTGGGCAGGCTTCGCTTTCTTTGCTCGACTTCCTGCCTCTTTTCGGAGACAATCTTGTTTAATATCCCGGTTGCCATGGTTACCTCAAACGCTGACTTAATTCTATCATTTTTTCAAGTTTATCCAGAGCCTGTCCGCTGTCGATGGTTTCTTCGGCCAGGCGGGCAGCGATTCTCAGGTCTGAAGCCGTATTAGCCGCGAGGAATGCGGCGGCGGCGTTCATGACCACCACGTTGCGCAGGGAGCCTTTTTTGCCCTCAAGGATTCGGCGCAGCGCCACGGCGTTTTCTGCCGGTGTGCCCCCTTTAATCTCGGCCCCGCTTCCCTCTTTCAGTCCGAAGCTGTCGGGAGATACCTCATAGGGTGGCGTGACGGTATCATCGGTGACGTCCCATACCAGCGAAGCGCCGCTGATTGATATTTCGTCCATGCCGTCACGACTGTACACCACCAGGGAGTGCCTGGTGCCCAGACGCTGAAGGACGGCGGCCATCTTGTCGCCCAGTTCTTCGCTGGCGACGCCGAGCAGCATGTGCTCGGTTCTTGCGGGATTTGTCAGCGGACCGAGGATATTAAATACGGTGCGGATGCCGATTTCCCGGCGGGGGGTGGCGGCGTACTTCATCGCCGGGTGGAAGACGGGGGCGAACATGAAGCCGATGCCGACCTTCTCGATGCATTCGGCGACTGCCCCCGGTCCGAGGTCTATCTTTACCCCTGACGCCTCCAGGACGTCGGCGGCCCCGCACTGGCTGGAGGCGGCGCGGTTGCCGTGTTTGGCTACCCTGAGTCCGGCGCCGGCGGCGATAAAAGCGGCGGCGGTGGAGATGTTGAAGCTGCCCGAGCCATCGCCGCCCGTACCCACGATGTCGATTGCGGGGCCAGATACCTTAACCGGTGTCGCCTTGGCGCGCATGACGCTGGCAAGTCCGGCGATTTCATCGGCGGTTTCGCCTTTGATGCGCAGGGCGGTAATGAACGAGCCAATCTGAATCGGCGTGGCATCACCGCTCATTATCTCCTCCATCGCCCCCGATGCCTCCTCGAAGCTCAGGGAACGCCCTTCGACTAAACTTCCTATGGCTTCTTTAATCATCTTGGCAACTCATCCTCTTTGATTTGCCTGATTTTAAGGGGGCCAAGTTTCCAGTTTCCTACTTCACCAATTAGTTCTCTCTTGGATTCAAAAGGCCTCTCATATATATCTTTATAATAGCCTGCAATTATTTTATGACCGTTTTCATCCTTTATTGATAAGCATATATCGTTTGTTTTATCATCTTTTCCTAACGTACCAAAATCGTACTTTTGTTGGATATGTGTGGTCGGATTTTGTACGAATGAATATAAATCTATTGCTGGACCAAAACCGATATTAAGAAATATACAAGATAAACCTTCAGCCTCCAAATCTTCCATACTGGATATTTGCTCTCCCATTTGCCTTGTGGGAATACCCCAATGTATTATATCTATTATTGGGCGAACTGTATCATATCTCTGCTCTTTCATCTCATCAGCCATTTTCACGCTGGCTTCTGCTTGCTCTTTTGTTGCTTTGCCAATCTCAGCAGTCCGATTGACATATACAGTGGTAACTAGCACCAAAGCAAATAGTATAATAATTTCTATAGTCTGAGGTATATCTATAGTATTGATTATTTTGAGAGGTGTGATAACTATTACTAAAAGAATAAGTGCGGTAATAATTATATTTATTTCTCTCTTACTCATATTGCCTCCCCCCACTATGTTATCTTTTCCCACTTTTATCCTTCACTTGTGAAGGACAGCCGCCCTCGCATCATCCTTTGCTTATCCCGTTAATTTTCCACCCCACCCCAAAATCCCTCTCCCTCTCACTTTACCAAAGGGAGAAGATGTTGCTGCCAACCCTTAAATCAGTGCCTTAATTAAATCTATCTCCCTCCTTCGTAAGGAGGGATTAAGGGAGAATTACCCTACCCCGTCTCCCCCTTTAACTCCCCTGTCATTGCGAGGAGCGTAGCGACGAAGCAATCTCTATTTTCCTTACTCATATCTCTCCCTTTCGTAAAGGGGGATTTAATTTCCCCATTCCTAAAAAATTCCTCAATAAGTCCTTCCCCACTCCGGTCATTATCGACTCCGGGTGGAACTGTACGCCCTCCACCGGGTATTCGCGGTGGCGAATTCCCATGATGATATTATCATCCGTCCGGGCGCTAACTTCAAGGCAGTCCGGTACGCTTTCGGGGTTTACCGCCAGGGAGTGGTAGCGTA
>CAZPQB010000142.1:0-6288 GCA_964588605.1 uncultured Dehalococcoidaceae bacterium
GCCGGCGAACTCATGTCCGATAACGAGAGGGACTCTATCCGGGGATACCATGTGGGGTCCGGTGGCGTATTCCTTCAAATCGGTGCCGCAGATGCCGGCCAGGGTGACCTTAATTTTTAGTTGCCCCGGGCCGGGTGCTGGCTCTGGAATGTCTTCATACCGGAGGTCTTTTCTACCGTACCATCTCAACGCATTCATATGTCATGCTTTCAGTTGGCTATGCTTTATAACAATGGAGGTACGGAGTTATTATTCAAGACCACCTGGCTTTTGTCAAGTTGGATGATGCTACCCCGCCCCTAACCCCTATTTTTCTTCAGCAGGCTATGTATCGTTTCTTCAAGCTGGTTAACGCTATATGGTTTGGTGATGACAGCGCTGAAGCCGTACTTCTTATATTCGGACATTATGGGGTCGGTGGCATAACCGCTGGAGACGATAACCTTGGCGTCAGGGTCAATTTCGAGCATTTTCTTGACGGCTTCCTTGCCGCCCATGCCTCCGGGAATGGTCAGGTCCATAATCACGATATCAAACGGCTGGCCTGATTCTTGGGCCTGGGCGTATTTATGCAGTGCTTCGGCTCCATCGCAGGTCACCTCCACCTCGTAGCCGGCGAGATTGAGCATCGTGTACAGCATCTTTCTGATTACCTCTTCATCGTCCATTACCAGAATTCTGCCGCCATGATGTATTATTTTTTCCGGTGCGGGCTTCTTTTTTTCAGTGGCCGGTTCGTCTGAGGCCGGAAGGTAGATATGGAAGGTTGTGCCGGCATCGTGAGCGGTGTCCACAGTAATATAGCCGCCATGATTGTTGATGATAGAATAGGCCGTGGCCAATCCCAGTCCGCTTCCCTTCTGTTTGGTGGTAAAGTACGGCTCGAATATCTTCGGCAGGTCCTTCTTGGATATGCCCGTGCCTTTGTCTTCTATGTCTATCTGGATATAGTTACCGCGGGGCAGGGTGCCCACTTTATTGATAACCGTGTTCCTGACTCTGATATTAAGTGTTCCTCCCGCGGGCATGGCTTCATTAGCGTTGATGACGATGTTATTGATAGCCTGGCTTATCTGCCCTTCATCGACTTCTACCGTCCACGGGTCATAAGGCAGGGCAATCTCGAGCCTGACATTAGAGCCTCTCAGAGCGAAGGGGGCAGTCTCCTTAATCAGTTCGGTTATGGAAGCAGGTTTCTTTACTGGTGAACCGCCTCGGGCGAATGTCAGCAGCTGTTGTGTCAGGGCTCTGGCCCTTGTCGCTGCCTTTTCCGCTTCGTCCAGCCTTTCGTAAGCTTTTCCTTCTGTCTTCAGAAGCCTCTTGGCCAGTCCGATATTGCCCATAATCCCGGTAAGGAGATTATTGAAATCATGGGCAATGCCGCCGGCCAGTGTGCCTATTGATTCCAGTCGCGCGATTCTCTGCTGTTCTTCTTCATCCCGCTTGCGCTCGGTAATGTCAATACACGTTGTCTGAAATACTACCTCGCCTTTTACATGCGTTTGCATGATATTCAGCAGGGCGTCGTACGAAATGCCGTCTTTACGTTTAAGTCGCATCGTATGATTGGATACTCTTCCATTCTGGTTCAGTATATCCAGTAATCGCCTTTTGTCTTCTGGATTCTCATAGATATCCAGGTTATCAACGTTCTTGAACTCTTTAAATGTGTATCCGGTAATGGTCTCCAGGGCTTTATTGGTGCTGAGCATTTTGCCGTCGGGAGTCGATAGACAGATGCCGATCGGTGCATGATTGAAGATGTTGTACCATCGCTCTTCGCTCTCCCTTAAAGCCTCTTCCGCCCGCTTGCGTTCGGTGATGTCCTGGTACAGCAGCTGGAACTGGCCGGCACCGTCCCAGATTATTTCCTTATGGAATACCTGCAAATGACGGATTTCTCCGTCTGTGCGTATAATGCTTACATCGTAGGAATCAGGGATATGCTCGCCACGGTTTCTCTTTCCTCTTCTCTCCAGATGCTCGGTATAGCTTTCGGGGGTATAGCGCTGCTTTACCGGCGTTGCTTTCAGTTCCTCAAGAGTGCCGTAGCCGTAGATGTACAGAATTGCCTGATTGGCATACAGCAGTTCTCCTTCTGATGTAATGATGCAGATACCCAGGGGGGACATCTCCAGGGAGTTGCGAAAATTTTGCTCTGATTCTATGTAGGCTTCTTCCAGCTCTCTGGCATCGAGTAGGGCGGTATAGTGTTCACCGGCAATAGTGTCTACTTCTCCGACACGTAAGGTATTGATAGTCGCTGTCTCTGTCAGTCGTGGCTCTGATTCCCGGTATGCTGGTGAGTCATTGTTCATTGTTCACCCCCCGGCAGCTTGACAGCAGTCAGGACATTTTTTGTTTCCCGCTTGCAAAACAGGCTGGATTTCCAGGTTCCTGTTCCAGGGGAAAAGAGAGAACCATTTGACGTCATTTGGCGGATAATTGCCCAATAGCCATCCTGGTTCTTCATAACTCATCACCTCGCATGCTGGTGGCATTTGGAGGCTAGATATTGAAGTTCTATCCAGTTTATACGTTTCTTACAGATTTGTCAAGAGGCAGTGGAAATACTGATATGATGACATAAGTCAGTTCACATCTGATGTAAATATATCAGGTAGAAGTGGCCTTCAGGCGCTTTAGGTGGGGATTATCAAGCAGGATAATTATTTAACTGAATAATTAGAAAGTGATTGAAGAAAAAAGCCTTCCAGGGCACGGATAAAGGTAATGTGATAACCGCTGTGTTTTATTATGGTGAGGTATGGCAGGCCGGGTGGTCAATTAAGATGGAGTCTCTATGGTTATACTTGTACCTTTATCCGGTTGCGATTCTACCGTTAAATTGCCGCCAACGAGTTGTACACGTTCCTGCATTCCGACGAGGCCAAGCTTGCCCTCCTTGGCCAGGTCGCCTATTTTCTGGGGCATTTTGAATCCCTTGCCATTATCTTTAACAGTTATACTTGTCTTGTTCTCGTTGAAATTCACCGTAATTTCAGCACGGGTAGCACCAGAGTGTCGCCACACGTTTCTTAAGGCCTCCTGAGTCACGCGGAAGAGCGCTATGGCCACTTCCTCTGGAAGGCGGTGTTCTTCACCCACTACATTGACATTGGCCTCTATGCCTGAGTATTCGGTTACGTTGGAGGCAAGCCATTCCAGCGCCGGCAGTAAGCCCAGGCGGTCCAGCGCTGCCGGCCGCAGGTCCTGGCTCAGACGGCGGACCCCCCGCACGATATTATCGGTCTGCTGCCATAGCTCTTCCAGGCGAAGGCGGTTCTCCTCGGACATTCCTTCCTTAACAGAAGCGAGGGAGTCCAGTTGCCGGGATAGCACGACCAGAGCCTGGATGGTATCATCATGCAGTTCATGGGAGATACGCTTTCTTTCTTCCTCCTGAGCTCTCGTCGCCTGTCTTAAGTAGAAGCGAAGATTTTGTTCCATGACGCCCAGTTCCTCGGCGATTTTCTGTTGCTCCTTCTGGGCTGCTTCCAGTTGCGTACGGTATTCTCGTTCTCTGCGCAGTGATGCGAAACTGATAGACAGTACATTGCCAAGGACAAAGACAGCGCCGGTTTCAAAAAGAGCATCTACCGGATACTCCGAGATAAATACGGCGCGGGGAACCATACAGCCAAGCGACACTATGGATGTAATAAAGGCTCCCCTCCAGCCGAACAGGAAACCCGCCCATACTATGGGTGCCAGGAACAGGACTCTCAGAAAGGCATGGCGCGTTAAGCCAAGGTCAGCAGATAAATCGATAAGGAATGTGGGGTATAGCAGAGTTTCCTCGTAGTAGGGTATTGTAATGAGAATAATTACTGCTAGGATAAGCCAGAAGCCTGGCCGGCGAAGGACTTTCGTCAACCAACCTGTTGAAAAATACCACTTCGCAGCCATACCTCAAGCATCCTTTAATGCGTGTATTCTCAGGGTATATCCTCAAGACTAACCCAGCCCTCTTTCAGGGCGTGTACCACGGCTTCAGTTCGCGAGCTGACCTGCAGCTTATTGAAGATATGCCCCAGGTGGGCCTGGACAGTACGCAGACTGAGACAAAGATTGTCGGCTATTTCCTGATTGCTTAACCCCCCGGTCGCTAACCGCAGGACCTCCATCTCTCGCTCACTCAGGACCTCGGAGGACTTCTGCCCGGCGGGTCTGCCGGGGGCGGGCACAAAACGATTCAGCACCTTGCGGGCAATCGCCGGGTGAAGGACTGACTCTCCAGCGTATACCTGCCTTACGGCAGCAGTGAGTTCATTACCCCTAACGCTCTTCATAAGGTAACCGGCAGCCCCCGCTTCGAGGAGACTGAAGACAAACTGGTCGTCATCGTAGGCGGTGAGTATCAACACGGCTATGGAAGGATAAAGTGTCTTTATCTGTTTGGTGGCTTCAATGCCATCGACTTTAGGCATGGCGATGTCGATGATGGCGACATCTGGCTTTGAGCTACCGGCCAGCCTCACTGCCTCTTCACCATTAGCAGCCTCAGCCACTACCTGAAGGTCTGCTTCCTGCTCCAGTATCTTCCGGGTGCCATCACGCACCACGGCATGGTCGTCGGCTATTAATATCTTTATTTTACCCATATGATACACCTCACAGCATTACCCGTCTTTTATCATACACCCTGCGGGCTGAGTCCTCAATAGCCCTAATTGCCTAACATGGGCTATCACGTCATAGGCCGGAATACCTAGTTTTTCAGTGTGGAAAATAAGCGTCACGACCGAAGATTAGCCTGTCATTCAGATGGTAAGCTATAAGCGTAGACAAAGAGAAGGGTGGGCGAAGATGGTAGTTCTTCGGCTTGGCCCGGTGAATCCCGCCCTTCTGACCATAAGATGATAGAAAGGAGTAAGGATAATGCAGTGGGAATTAGTAATAGCACTGGTGGTTGCGGTACCCATAATACTTTTCCCGGCCGCATATATGTGGTATCTCAATATCGGCGGTATCAATGCTGCCATTAAGGAAGCCAAGGCCAGGAGAGTTGCCCGCCAGAAAGAGGGCAGGGTTACGGTTGAGGTCGAGGAACCGCAATAATAAGATAAATGGCTAGTGATACTGAATAAGGAGGCGAAACAGGATGGATTGGCAGATTATCGTGGCTCTGGTGATAGCCGTACCGGTTGTCCTTTTTCCGGTAGCATTTGTCTGGTATCTGAACCTCGGTGGTGTCTATAACGCTATCAAAGAAGCCCGGGCGAGGAGAGCCGTCCGTCAGAAGGAAGAGGAGGTAGTGGTAGAAGCTGAATAATTGCCCGCCGGGGATAAAGATAAGCACATTCCAGTTTTTATGATTTGGTTTCCTGCCGCCAGACAGCCGTGGCGCGGTCGTAAAACAGGCGCTTCAGTAAAATGCCCTTAATATCATCACTTGCTTTCAAATCAGCGGTGATTCCGGCGGTAAGCCTTCTTGTTATTATCAGTACAAATAGAGCTGCGAAGCACCAGATTATCTCCGGTGGTTCGTCAAAGTACCAGGCGACGAGAGGCAATATGAGAAAGCAGATGAGTATGCCCAGAGGCAGACTTCGACTGTAGGGTCCCCCAATAATCGGCGGCTTAACTGTAGATTTTGCCAGCAATCGGGTTGACGTCCTGATTATCAGAGATACGATAACGGGGATCACAGCCACCAGAGCGGGGCGGGGAGCTAAGGCGATTACCATGGACAGGGCGACGCTGTTGCCCTTTTCACCATCGAATTTTGAAAATAATGGCCACATCTGACCGCAAACGGCCGCCACACCGGCAATAGAAGTGGTGTTTAAGCAAAAACCGAGGGATTTGCCGAGCAGGACGGGGATAACTCCCTTGGCAAATTCTCCGAGCACCCCCATAATCCCCGTTACTTTACCCGCCCTGAACCACAAACTCTGGTGAAAATCTCCATCCAGGTCTGTATGGCGGAGTTTAGCCAGAAGAGATAGATGAGGCACGGAGCCAAGGAGATAAGCGCCCAGGATTAAGGCGGCATCGGCGAACATCGCTTTATGATACCATAACAGCACCTGTTATTTTCAAATTCAAAACCGAGTCTCCCGTTACTTGACAACCAGGGGGAAATCAGATAAAATATATTTAGGTTATACCTAAATATATTAATATAACTAAATATTAGTATGGAGGCAATTAATAATATGACGCCGAAGAGAGAAGATATGGTAAGGAATATTCTGAAATTATCCGAGGACATTTTCAACGCGATACCTCTTGATATACCGCCGGAGTGGCTTTCGTCAGACCTGACCGTGGCCCAGTTGCGTG
>CAZPQB010000143.1:0-6254 GCA_964588605.1 uncultured Dehalococcoidaceae bacterium
CCTTGCCACTATGTTACCAAAAAGCCTCACCTGAGTCGAGTTCGGCAACAGTCCCCCATATAGTCTACCTTCTTTTAAGCGAAACCTGAGAGTTGGCTGTGTCACTTTTGTACTACTTAGAGCCGTCTGAGCGCTACACATAAAGATGGAATGTTTAGTGCGCCACAGATTGGCTGTTGGTTACGCCCATCTCTACACGGCTATAACTAGACCTTGGTCACCCGGCATATCCTAGGCTTAGCTTATGTGGAAGTAAATAAGTCCGAACAAGGCGACTATTGTACCCACGGAAATGTTATTGAAAAGACTCCTTCTGAGAATAGAGGGCGACGATTACGAACGGTTCTAGGTATCGTCCCCTTTGACGTACTCGCCATCAAGGTACATCAGGCGGGTATTTACTTTATTTATCTTCAAATTCCGGGTAGTTAGGCATTCGTTTCCTGAGGTCAGCACAGTGCTTGTTGAATTTTGCGTAATGTTCGTTCCTGTCAGCACTTTGCCATTCGATATACAATTTTTCGTCTTTCAGATTACTTATAATGGTAGGGAGTACCGTCCAGGGTATGGAGATGACGAATAGCCCTTCCTCAATCGGCGCTCTTATTGCCCTCAAGCCCAGGTGAAGGCCGGTGACCGTATAATTTATTCTGCCGGTTATCATAGGATAAGCATACAGCCACGAGCATGCCAGAATAGGTGTGCCGGTGGCTGACCATGGGTCACCGGATGCAAATCCCTCAGCCCGCAGGATATTTCGTGTCTGGCTCATATTGTCGGTAATGACAATCAGTATATCCGGGTCGAATGTCAGCTTGTCGATAGGGCAAAATACCACATAGTTAACTGAGCCTCTCTTTAGTTTGGGGATGAATTCATAAGCCCTTCGGTTGGCGCGTACTTCCTTGTAAAGCCCTGCCTCTCCACCGGCCACCCCGCTGATAAAGACCGGCTCGGGGTCTTCCATGCCCAGCACTAGTGTTTCCACGCAAATGAAGTCCTCTTTCTGCACATAGAAAGCGCCGGATTTCTGCGATTCAATGAACATCTCGCAGAGGGCTACTTTGTTTTTTATCCTCTCGAAACCTTGTGGTTTAGTAGGCAGGAACTTGACACCGACAGGTTTTCTCTTAAAACTGAACCTGTCAAAAACGGAATAATCTTGTGGAATCGATTCCATGATAACCTCCCATAATATTTCATATTACTGTTCTTGACTTACATGAACGGCATTGACCTGCCCCCAATAGTGATACCACTTGTTACCTCGTTACTTTAACAAATATAGCTTCAGGAGCAGGAGGTTGATATCCCAGAGAGCTATGAGGTCGTATCTGATTATATTACTTTCTCCATTGCTCTATCAAGACCTTAGCTTCCTCCAAAGTCGTGAAGATCTCCCGGTTTAAAAGCTCTTCCCGAAGCTTGCCGTTAAACGATTCGATATAGCCATTCTCCCAGGGGCTGCCCGGCCTTTAGAAGATAAGATTCGAATTTCCAGAGCTTTTCATCATCTTTGAGGCTAACTTAACCTGGAGATTTGAGCAAAATCTGCCGAAGCAGCTGGTCTTTTTTTCTCCGGGTCATCATCTCCTTTTTCGAGAATAATCATCTATATTCTCACTCCACATGGCGGTGAAGTCAAGAGGAGGTGTTTTAGTATTATGAAATTTCGCTTCATACTACAAAAAGTCATAAGGTAAAATTTCGAGAAATAGCACGTTTATCACCCTCCCCAGAGGTAATCCCGATAAAACGAAAACAGAAAAAGCCTTATTCTCAGTCTTGATTAACAATCGATAACCTGTAATCAACCTAGACTGATTTATGTCAAAGATGTAGAATTGTGGCACATGCATTTAGGAAGCCGGAAAATCCGACCGTGTAGTAACCTCTACATGTAGGTAGTGGAGGTGTAATATGGAGAAAAGAGGGTTGTCATTATCTGAAGTTCAGGAAGTGCCGAAGGAGAGCTTAATTCTGTTGTCAGGGCCTCCGGGAGCCGGGAAATCCACCTTCTGCCATCAGGTGGTGCTCAATGGCCTAGCCATGGAAAAACCGGTGGTTTACGTCACCACCGAGCACAGCCCTGCTGAGGTCATTGGTCTTCTCAGCGAAAGGGGGTTGGGGAAACTCACGCCTAGCGCACTCAGTTTTGTTGATGCTTTCGGTGAAACTGTCGGAGCAACGACCCCGGAGCGCCCCGACACTGTAAGTGCCAATTGCGAAGACCTGAACAGCATCAGTATGGCTATCGCCAAGCTGCAAGAGAGAATCGGCCGGCGTGATATTTTTCTGGCTTTTGATTCCCTGACGTCTCCTTACCTCTTCAATGAGAAAGAAGTGTTCCGATTTATGAGGCTCTGCCTGGCGAAGTTCGCCTCTGAAGGGAACTCAGTATTGGCTCTAATGGATGAGGGCTGCGGCAAGGAAGAAGACCTGGGAGCCATGATGAGCGTCGCCGATGGTATTATCAGGATGGAGATAAAAGAGCATCAAAGAACCCTGGATGTGGTGAAACACCCCAAAGTAGAGACAGCAAGGATTGATGTGCCCATTGAACCAAAGGAGCCTCAAACCAGACCGCCAATAAATTTTGATCTTATTATGGTGAAACAGTTTCTGCGATCAACCGTTAAAGGCAAAGTTATGAGAAGCGAGGCTGGGGATTTTGTCCATCTATTCTGGTCCAACCTTACCCATTGGAGCTGCATGCTCTGGGACCCCAAGGGGTTCCCGACAATGCTATATGAGATGAACAAGTATGAGGTTGCCGAAGGGGGGAAATCGTCAATCCCGGCGTATCCGTGGAGCAGGAGACTTGCCTTCAAGGTGATTTTTATTCTGCAATCTCTTGGTCTGTACGTGCCGAAGAACCTTAGTAAAGTAAAGGATATGAAAAAAATTATAAAGAGGATGCTCCCGATGGCGCTGGGTTATGAGCGCAGCGGCATCGTAGAATACCTTGAGGATGTCTCTAAGACCGATGAACACTGCTTTAGAATCTACGAAAACTGTGACTGTGTAGGATTCGAAAACATCGGCGTGCCCATGGCTTCCCATATCCCTCCTATGCTCGCCGGTATGTGCACGATGTTTGAAAAGGACGGGAGGGAGTGGAATGCTATTGAGACAAAGTGCGTGGGTTTGGGTGACCTTTACTGTGAGTTCAAACTTATCCCGGGGGAAATTGCTGGATTGAAGTCCTCTCTGGAAAAGGATAGCTCGGTGGTCGAAAGAATACACGAGCGGTTGATAGAGCGACTTATGGGATTTCTGCTTGAGGGAAAACCTTTGGTAGAGAGACCCAGATTGGGCAGTGATATCCACCTCCATGTGGTTACGCATGGTATGGGCTTGCTTAATCTCACCGGCGAGAGATACCGAAGAGCACAGATGATGGGGGCTGCCAGGTCAGCTAAGATTATCGGGGAGCGCCTGCTAGAAGCTGGCTTGAGTAGAGATGAAGCAATCGGGCGAGTGATTGATTTCATGAATTACTGCAAGGTAGGTAAGGTCACGCTGGGTGAGAAGGTAAGAATCAGGGAGAACTGTGAGTGTGTACGAACTATAGCCTATAAACATGAGAAGCAGGTTTCGTGCTTCTTTACCACCGGCTTCCTGAACGGACTCTTCTCCGCAGTTAAGAACCAGCATGTCAGGGAAACAAAATGTATCGCCGCCGGAGATCCCTACTGCGAGTGGGAGATTGTATAGAAACTGGAGTTAATTAAATCACAGTAACTAATCTGCTTTTAGTCTGCAATAATGGTCCAGAGTGTCGCTTCAATTGAGGTAACAAACACTCAGAATGTGACATTTATTTCGATTGAGAAGAAGATTTTTTCACTCTTAAGGCCATGTTGACATGCCGAAGACTACATGTAGGCGTGGATAGGCATCTTAAATATTGATAACTATAATTTAAAGTGTGGTACCCTTTATAGGTCAGGTCAAATAACTAAATCTCTTTGTTGTCAATTAATTCGAACCGGTATAACCCGATTACATTTCTCCAAATTGCAGGGATATTCATATATAATTGGGTGCTCGTCTGGATGTCGGGTTGAATCGATTCTGTTATTTTGGAGATAAGGGGTATTACACCGGAGGTCAGTCTCATGCAGATTAAAAGAATCATAATGAGTTCTATCTTGTTAGTAGCGACATTGGTTCTGGCATCGGGAGTCGGCTACGGCTCCGCCAGGGTGGTTTCGGCGATGGCGGATGAGGCTGTGAATATCCCTGATCCGGTTTTACGTACTGCACTCCAGGATAGCCTTAATATTCATAACCGGGAGATCCGGGCCAGCGACCTAGCTGGCCTGAAAAAGCTGCAGATACAGCGTGATACTCCTGCGAATGATCAAGAAATTCCAACTCCCCAAATTGCCGATATCACTGGTCTGGAACATTGTATTAATATAGAAGAGATCGATTTATCCGGTAATAACGTCCAGGATTTATCTCCCCTGAGTAAACTTACTAATCTCCAAGTGCTCAAAATTGGCGACAACATTCAAGATCTTGCTCCACTGGCTAATTTAACCAATCTTCAGACCCTGACCTTAAGCGGCCATGTCCAGGACCTTTCGCCTTTGGCTAATCTGACTCATCTGAATACATTGATATTGATGAATCACGGGATTAGTGATATCTCCCCGTTAGCCAACCTCACTGATATGAAAATATTGATACTTTCCTTGAATCATATCCATGATATTTCTCCTTTACGCAATCTGCATAATCTTACTCTGCTAGCGTTGGACGGCAACCAGATATCCGACATCTCCGTCTTAGCTAATTTTCAAAGCCTAAGTCAATTAGCTATTTGCCAGAACCGGATCACCGATGTCTCCTCCCTGTCCAATTTGAATCAACTCTTTTTCCTGGGTGCCTCCCAGAATCAGATTGATGATATCACCCCGCTCGCTGGTCTATATAAGCTGGATACACTCTCGCTCTCGGAGAACCGTATTCAAGACATTTCACCGCTGTCCAAGTTATATCGCCTGCAATACCTTTCTCTTGAGGCCAACAATGTCAGCGATATCTCTCCCCTGTTAAATAACAAAGGCTTCACCGATACCGCTGTTGATCGGCAATTGGGTCTGCATGCCAATCCTCTGGATGTGGAATCAATGAATACATATATCCCGGAACTTCAGAAATGCGGCATTAAGGTTTCTTATTAAGACAAACCAATATATTGACAGATGAAGTCAAATACCAGCCGAAATGTACGCATGGAAGGGCAGACATACCGATGATTGTTTGGTAGTAACAATCAAGTAAAAAGTTACCCAACAAAGTAGCGATTTGTTCAATCTGCGGGCAAGGACTTCGCAACTCATTCAGTGGGTGCTATACTTAATGGGAATAACGCGAGCATTAATATCCGGGAAACAAACGTAAACAAAAAGTAGTAGAGGCAGCTTTATTAAGCTGCCTCTACTACTGAGACTAAAGAACCGGAGAGTATCAACAATAGCTGGGCCAGGATGCCGGCGCGATGACGAAACCCTCTCCATCCGGATAGCTTACGTAATCAACAACAGTGTCACCAGCAAACGGTTTCACAACGCCAGAAATCAGAACATCAATACCGTTTATCTGCATCGGCTGTTCATCTTTTTCAGGCTCATCCAGAGCCATCCCCAACTGGGGACCCCCTCAGCCTGCGCCCTGGACAAAAATACGTAAATATTTGCCCGCGTTCTGATCAAGTACTTCCCTTAATTTGTCTCTTGCCGTGTCAGTAATTTCGACCATCAAGCACCCCCTTTGTTTGTATTTATTTGGGATTTCCCATATCAACTCGTAGAGAGCCGACCTCGTACCTCTCTAGTCCGACACCAATGATATACCAAGCGCATCCGATCCTAAAAATCATATTTCTTAATCTTCGAAGGTGGTTTTTGACACCATAACTGGTGGAAATTTCTTTTAAGCATGTCCTACCTCTTTTTATCCGTTGTAAGGAAAATTATCTAAATTTAAAGGCTGCTGGTTTTAATATGCTTAGCAATCTTCTCTGGGGTTGTGTAGCCGAGGATACAGAATTGAATCTCTTCTTTAATATCGGATTTGTATAATTCGGCAATCGTTCCGGGATTGGTAAACCGAGGTCCAATAATATAGACGTCGCCAGGTGACACGGCTTTAATTTGGTCTAGATAACTCCATGATTTGACACACCTCATCAGGTCGTTGGCAATCGATTGGTCCTGATTTAATGTCTCGGCCAGTGTTTG
>CAZPQB010000144.1:0-6190 GCA_964588605.1 uncultured Dehalococcoidaceae bacterium
CGTCCAGGAGGAGCTCTTGAAAGAATATAACCTGCTCCCCATGGGCTTCGGCATGGTGGCCGGCGATGAGGCCGAAGTCTGCAGGCTGCTGGAGAACAACTACGATGGATTGCTCGGTGAATTACACCGGCTTGATGGTAAGATAGAAGTCGAGCTGAAGGTCTTCTGGGACCAAGAGACCGTAATAAAAGAAATTCAGGGTGAAAGCCAGGAACTCTCCAGACTTAAGGATAAAGTAAATGCGGCGTCATCCCCCCTTGAAGTGCGGAACCGGCTTATCGAAGCCGGTAAGCTCGTAGAATCCATTGTTCAGGACTGGAAGACCAGATACGCCGAGTTGGTTTATGCTATCCTCCAGGAGCTATCTTATGAAGCCAGGGTGAATAATTCGGTGGGGATTAAGAATCTGCTGAATGCCTCCTTCCTGATAGAGAAGTCCCGTGAGAGTGAATTCAAGGAACAAGTTTACAAGCTGGATACCAAATTCCAGGGCAAAATGAATTTCAAATTCGTTGGACCTTTGCCGCCTTATAATTTCGTTAACTTGAAGCTGGAGCCGGTGAAGTGTTGATTGGATTGCCATTTAATATTCTGTTCGGTATTCCCCTGACCCTCGCTAAAGAGGTTCTGGCCAAGCTGAGGGATGAGATTGATAAGGAGCGCCTCATTACCGAGGAGTCGATTAAAGAGAGGCTCCAGCAGCTTCAAATGCTACTACGGGATGGTGAGTTGAGCGAGGAGGAATACGAAGGCCTGGAAGAAGAGCTTATCCAAAGGCTGAGAATGGTGAGGGAATACCAAAAGAGTCAGGGGGTGAAATAGATGGCGATGCAGGCAAGCAGGGACGAAGTCACCACGCTCGCGGACGTTATCGACCGCGTATTGGACAAGGGGCTGGTCATTAATGCCGATATCTGTGTCTCATTAGCCGGGGTAGAGCTTCTGGGGATTAAGATAAGGGCCGCCCTGGCTTCCTTTGAGACCGCCGCCAGGTACGGGCTGGAGTTCCCCAGCGGTACCAACTATGAGAAGGCCGCCTGGAAAGCAGCCGAAGCAGGCAAGGAGACATGCCCACAATGCGGCAAGAAAGTCGCGACTGAAGAGCTTCTTGACGAAAGCTGCCCCTGGTGCGGTTGGACAAGCGCCAGAGCCAGGAAAGCCTGGGAAATCCCGGAGATGCCAGCGACCTAGAGGTTTATGTTTATGGCAATCAACATCGATGAGAAAAACCTGAAGCACGGGGTGCTCGGTCTGGTAATAGCCCTGGTCGAGGTGATTAGGGATACATTGAAAATCCAGGCTTTTAAGAGGATGGAGGGTGGTTCACTGAGCGAAGAGGAGTGCGAGCGGCTGGGCAAAGCCCTGCTGGAACTGGATATCGCGCTTGAAGAAATCAAAGTCGAGCAGGGCATCAGCGAGTCGGTCCAGGCAGTGCGAGACGGGCTGGATGATATTGTGGATGGTGTTATCGATAACATCATCAACCCGGAGAGATGGCAGGAGAAAGTCGCGGAGAGCCTGCCGGTTTGATGGAGGAAAAGGGCCCCCTCAGGGAGGTGACGAATGGAAAACCTATGCTGCGTTCAAGATAAAGGGCGATATGTATATGGCGTAAGTGCTGGAGATAAAGAAGTCAGGCTGGGGGCGATAGGGATAGGTGGCAGCGAGGTTTATACTATCCCTTACGGAAACATCAGTGCTATTGTCCACGATTGTTCTACCGAGCCGTATCAATCCACAGATAATGAAATGGTGAGAAACTGGGTGAGTACCCACCAGAGCGTTCTTGATGCCGCCGGTAAGCAATTTAGCGTCGTCATCCCCTTGGGCTTCGATACGATACTGGAGCCCAGGGATGATGCCACTTCCCCTGACCAGGTAGTAAGGGATTGGCTGAAACTGGATTATGCGCGACTTCGTGAGGTGATGAGAAAGATAGAGGGTAAAAATGAGTATGCGGTGCAGGTCTCGTATGAACCCGGGTTAATCGTCAGGCAAATCTCGGAACAAAGCGAGGAGATTAGAAAAATAAAGGAAGAGATGGCGGCCAAATCACCGGGTACGGCCTATATGTACCGGCAAAAGCTGGAAAGGGTTCTAAAGGCGGAAACCGAGCGGCTGGCCGATGAGTGGTTCAAGGATTTCTACGGCAGGATAAAAAAACACACCGATGATATCGTCGTCGAGAAGACTAAAAAAATGAATAACGGCCAAGTGATGTTGCTCAACCTCTCCTGCCTGGCAGCCAGAGAGAAGGTCGATAGCCTCGGTAAGGAACTGGAGGAAATTAACAATACGGATGGTTTCTCCGTTCATTTTTCCGGCCCCTGGCCGCCCTACAGCTTCGTGGCCAAGCCTGCTGTTACCATTAAAGGAGAATGAAATGCAGCCTACCCGGGACACTCATGCCACGCTGGTAGACCTTCTCGACAGGGTGCTGGAGAAGGGGCTGGTGCTCAATGCCGACCTCATTATTAATGTCGCCGGTATTCCCCTTTTGGGGGTCAATCTGAGAGCCTGCCTGGCCGGGATAGAGACCATGTTGAAGTATGGTATCTGGCAGGATTGGGATGAAGCGCAACGAGCCATCGCCGCCAGGGAGCGAGAGCAAAGAAGGGTGGAAGAGAAGACGAATGCTCCGGAATTGGAACCAGAGCAGTATTCTCTCTCTTCGCCGGATAGCAAGATAGCCGAAAAATACTCAAGCAAAGAGGAGGTAAAGATTTTAGATGAACGCTAGTCAGGTACTGGAAAGGGCGCGGGAGGAGTTTGTCAAGCTCGGCAAGAAACCAGCCGACGGTGTCACCGGACTGTCGAAGACCGATGGAGGGTGGTCCATCTCGTTGGAGGCGCTGGAGAGGAAGGCTATCCCGGATACCATGGATGTGTTGGGGTTGTATGAGCTCCGCCTGGATGACGAGGGCAATCTTCTCGGTCTGGACAGGAAGAAACTGCGCAAGCGCGGCGAGACACATGAAGAGTGAAAGGAAAGCGCCAGATGACAGCTTGGAACAAATGCCCGGGATGTGGCATCACGGTCAGCGGCAACTCAGATTATTGCCCTAATTGCGGGGAGCCATGGACTATCAAGTGTCCTAACTGTGGCGTGACGCGGCGCTTCTGGAAGTTCCGGAAGTTCTGCTCCAGTTGCGGAACACGCATGGAGTGGCATGGCGTCGTGAAGAGCCGGCGGAAGTAGAGCGTGAAGAGTCAACAGTCCCGAAGTTAGCAACAATGCGTAAGCTATATATTATTCCAATTATCCATATGAGTGCCGATATGGGCTCCATAGCATCAACTCTGGATGACAGGGCTACAGCCAAACTGACACCCGAACTCTGGCAAAGGCACAAGGAGATTGTCTCTGCCTTCTGGGATTCAATCGGCCAATTCCTTGATACGCTAGATGTTAATGGCTTTAAGGTATATCAGGACGGGTTAGTGGCCGATGGGGCGGAGGGGTTGAGAATCGTCAGAGAGGGTACCAGTCAGGGGAGTAAGAATTATGAGATTGTAGGCAGGCTTCTGGAGAGGCGTGCCGTCCTGGTGAAAACCGAGTCTCTTTCGCTGGTGAAGCAGGAGTACAACTACATCAAAAAAATGGCCCGTCCCAAGTCACTAAAGGAAAGGGAAGTTGCCGCTCTGAGGTACAAACTGGCTCAGGGCAAGCTCCTGAAACAGCGGGATGAATTTGTTGCCGGGAGAATCAACGAGACTCTCGCCGAAAGCGAAACCGGTATCCTGTTCATCGGGGCCTACCACGATGTTGTGTACAGGCTAGCTCCTGATATCAGAGTAGGCCAGGTTAAAGAAGTGGCCAGAGTTAGAGAGTACCATAAGTCATTGACGAACACGAAAAGGTATGACCAGCAACTTCGGGTACTCGGTGAATATCTCGTTTCGCCTGTCTCTCTGGTTACCTTGGCAAATTCCGTTAACTAGGCAGGCAATAGTACAGAAAAGGTAATGCCAACGAAGAATAACCATGGTTGGAGCGCGTCGGAATAAAAAGGGCCTTTTTCTGTTCACAACCTGTATTTTGATAGTCACTATTCTAGGTGTACTGGCTAGTTGCATTAGTTGTGCTCCAGCACCCACGCCTTCTGCATCACCAATAGAACCGCACACTCCTGCTTCAAGCCCCGTACCAGCGCCGACTCCTTTATCAACACCAACACCCTTCCTGACGCCCACGCCAACACCTACTACTATTCCTCCTTGCCCACCTGATACAATACCGCTATCAACTGTCACTGGCCTGGTGGCCACTGATGCCTATGATGGGAGAGTAAATATATGGTGGGATGAGAGTACCGCTGAAGACTTCGACCATTACAATGTATATATCGGCGAATCAGCAATAATGGATATCACCGATATCACACCTGTTCACCAGGTAAGAGATATTTCAACTACCAACTATCAGGCAACCGGACTTAAAGTTGGGAGTGAATATTACTTCGTGGTAACCGCAGTAGATAAAACCGGCAACGAAAACAAACAGGTTGCCTGCGCAAGTGTAACCACAACGCCGATGTCTAGGGGAACCGCTAGCCCGGATATCTCGGTAGACAGTTATGAGTCTGACAAAGCCTGGCCCGGCACCACGTTATTGCCGTTCAATTACACTCCCGGAAAGCCAAGAATAATAGAGGTGAACATGCTGGGGGAGATTGTCTGGGAATACCAGACTCCCCGCGGGATGTTATTTGATGTGGAATTATTAACAAACAACAACATTTTGTTCACTGTTTTCCAAAATGGGATATATGAAGTTAATCGCAAGGGAGAAATTGTCTGGTCATACCTTGATAAGAAAGTATCCCACGATGCCGACCGCCTACCCAACGGCAATACGCTCTTTGTCTGGGGCTGGGATACAGTAGACGATGCCCAGGTGAAGGAAGTAAACCCGAAGGGGGAGATTGTTTGGGACTGGTATGCCAAAGACCATTTCTATAAGTCTCCTTATAAAGAGATAGGTACGACAGACGGAGGCAACAGCTGGCTCCATGTGAATGCCGTGCAGAGATTGTCCAATGGTAATACCTTGATTAGCCCGAGGAATTTTAACTTTGTGGTCGAAGTTGATGCTGAGGGGTCGGTGCTCAGGACTATCGGCGAGGGGGTTCTGGATGAACAACACGACCCTGAAATTCTTCACAGTGGCAATCTAATTGCGGCCATACATAATAGCCTTCCAGAAAACCGGGGCAAACCGCAACAGGCAGTTGAAATTGACCCTAAGACAGGCACAATCGTCTGGCAATTCCCGGTCCCAGGACGGGATAACTGGCCGGTCAGGGATGCTAACAGGTTGCCAAACGGCAATACTTTGATTACCGGGTTAAACAGGATAGTCGAGGTCACCCCCCAGGGAGAAGTCGTTTGGCGCCTCACACTAAGTGAGGTTGTCACACATGCTTCGGGGCGGGGTCTCTATAAAGCGGAGAGGGTTGATATACCGAAATAGAGAAGCGTCAGCGCTTTATTGAACAAATGTCCAGAATGTTCAGTTAAGGTGACAATCCCTTATAATGTAACATCATCTACCTTGAAAATCACTCGAATTCTCTATGCAAAATCCATTATTGACATCTAACCATCTGGCTGGTAAGCTATCTTCAGAAAGGAGGCAAGCGGCCTCCGCCTTTTATCAAGAGTGCTTTGCACGCAGGAGGTAGGGGGTTCGAATCCCCCCGGCTCCACTTAGGGGGTTCAATAGGCAGAACCGAAAACTCGTCTTGCTCCTTCCATTTATACGGTACGGGCAACTTATAATGAATCGTGCCCATAGTTCCTTCGATTACTATCCTGTCTATGAATGACCTTAAGAAAACCTTGCTTTTAACAATGTCCGTCTCAGTGAGCAAAGTAAATAAATCATGAGCATAAGATTTCACAAGTGCAGGGTTCAGTGGTTCGACACCTTGTATTGCCATTTCCGCTTCCAGCATGATTCGTGCTTTAGATGCTTCATCCTGACGAGCCTTTAGCTACTTGATTCTGGGAGCGAGTTCGTCCAGGCTCAGCTTGTCGGTGTCTCGTCATCGGTTTATCGGTATAAGCCGAAGCCGGATAATGACGACATCTTACGTCACCGCCTGCGGGAGCTGGCGGAGCAACGGAAACGGTTTGGGAGTCCTCGGCTGCACATCTTGCTGAAAAGGGAAGGCCTGGTGATAAATCA
>CAZPQB010000145.1:0-6186 GCA_964588605.1 uncultured Dehalococcoidaceae bacterium
TTGCCCCGGTGTATGACCAGGCGCTGCCAGGGCGCGTATACCGGGCGCGATTTCGTTTTCAGCCATGTAGATGGCACGCCTCTGAATCCGAATACCGTAAGCCATACTTTCAGCAAGATTACCGCTCGAGCGGGATTACCACATCTGAGGCTGCATGACTTGCGCCACATTCACGCTACCATGCTTTTGAAAGCGGGAACACATCCCCGGATAGTTCAAGAAAGGCTCGGGCACAGTAGCATCGCTACTACGTTGGATATTTATTCCCACACCGTGCCTGGTTTACAAAAAGCAGCGGCAGAACGTCTTGATACTTTGCTGCCAGTGCAAGAACAAAAAGAAAATGTCGGCAAAATGTCGACAGAAGGAGGTGAAAACGAGTGTAGGCCGTGCAGGTCTCGAACCTGCGACACCCTGATTAAAAGTCAGGGGAGAATTTTCTCCCGAGACGAGAAAAAGGAAGCCCTTGAGCACCTGGACTTCGCCATCAAGGATTTCCGCGAAATGAAGATGCAGCCATCGCTGGAAAGGGCACTACGGCACAAGGATATTCTCAAAGCCTGAATATAGGTACGTTAGACTCGCGTCATAAGGAAGGCGTAAGCCCCTTTTATAAAGTCCTCCAATCTCCTTTTCTCAAGTACGCTTTAGTTTCTGCTTATTGAGAGTATTATAAAAAGGTCCACTGGATTTCACTTCTGATAATTAGGCATAAAATCATTAAGTAAAAAAAGAATAATTATTATTTCTAGCGATGACAATTCAGATAATTTCTAAACAATTAATGTTCTTTGTTTGACAGGTATTATACTAAAGTTGTATAAATATTCATCCTTATATTTTTATTTAGGCGGTCTATAATGAAATTTACTATTGACATTGATAACGGCGGAACCTTCACTGATGGATTTTTTACCAGCGACAGGAGAATTGAACGTGTTAAGGTCGATACTACTCCTCATGATTTATCGGTATGTTTTATCAAGTGTATCGAGGAAGGCGCCAAGAAGTTTGGCATTTCAGTTACACAATTACTCCATGAAACAGACGTAATAAGATTTTCTACAACCCACGCCACCAATACCTTAATACAGAGATCAGGCCCCCGTCTGGGGTTGATAGTACACAAAGGCTTTGAACAAAGCTTATACTCATCAAACGATAAAAGTCCGGTTCTTGACTTTGTTATTCCGTCTGAGATGGTGGTTGGTATTGAGAACCAAGAAGAAAAAGCTGATCTAGATAGAGAGCAGGTTATGGTGCCCATCCGCCGTCTTCTTGGGCGTGGTGCGAGGATTATTGTAGTCAGTCTCAAGAATGCACATATCGATCCTACTGACGAACAAAATATCAGGCAGATAACTGATAATGACTACCCAAAGCATTATCTCGGTGCTGTGCCACTATTACTTTCCAGTGAGATCAGTGTTGCAAACGATGATGATTTGAGAACCAATGTAGCCCTTTTGAATGCTTATTTTCATCCAGACATGGTTCGTTTTCTATATAAGGCTGAAGACGACGTAAGAAACATGGGTTACAGAAAGCCTCTTCTTGTAGTGCATGCTGATAGTGGTGTTGCCAGGGTTGCTAAGACAACAGCCATTATGACTTATAACTCTGGACCTTCAGCTGGCGTATTGGGCACCACTTATATGAGCAATATGTATAACTTACCATATGTAGCCAGTATGGATATCGGTGGTACCAGTGCTGATATTAGTCTGGTCACTAACGGAAAACATGGTTATAAGCGAGAAGCTATTTTGGAAGGGATACCTGTTAAACTGCCGACAATCGAGGTGTATACCGCAGCGGCTGGTGGCGGATCCATTGCCAGACTTAAAGGGAAAAAGCAGGTAACGGTAGGACCCGATAGCGCCGGAGCCATACCAGGCCCAGCATGTTATGGCCTTGGTGGTATGGAAGCAACAGCTACGGATGCGTGTGTAGTATTAGGCTACATCGATCCTGACTACTTTTTAGGCGGTAGACGTCGACTCGATGCCAGTATGGCTCGTGAGGTAATAAATGAAAACATCGCCAAACCGTCAGGCCTTTCCGTGGAAAAAAGCAGCCGTTTGATTACAGAGACCATGGAGGATATCTGTGCCGAGAGTATCAGTAGTTTAATAAATCAAAAAGGCTATAATCTAAATGATTTCGTCCTATTTTCTTTTGGAGGAGCGGGAGGTCTGTATTGTTGTGGTGTTGCTGATAAGATAGGAATATCCAAGATATATTGCCCCCAATTCAGTTCTGTGTTCAGCGCTTTTGGTTCCTCCTGTGCCGATGTCCTACATTCCTATGAGTCATTTCCCAGTATGTTGATAAAACGTCAATCTTCTCAGTCACAAATCGATAGATTCAACAAAGTGGTGAAAGGATTGATAAATGCGGCACTACGAGATATGAGAGGTGAAGGTTTCCCTCCAGACAAAGTGTCCTTCTCGGTTGAATTTGAAATAGAATCAGAAAATACCTCCACATTGCTTGAATCTCCGGTGACACTAATCAACGGACAAGAAGACATAAATAGGATTTTTGATGCATTTACCAAGCAAAATGATGACAATCCCGTAACCGAGTTGAAGATACTTATTTTACGTTTGCGTGCAAGCAGTCCTGCAGCCCATCCCGAACTACCCGTCTATAAACCGGTCGACGAAAATCCGGAGAAAGCACTCAAAGGAAATAGAGGTGTATACTGGAAGGATGGATACATACTGACGTCCATCTATGAACAAGGTAAACTCGAATGCGGTAATATTGTCTTCGGGCCAGCCATTATCGAGAGTGAGGACACGACAATATTGATCCCCGCTCATAAGAAATACACCGTTGATTACTTACTTAATGGCCTCATAGAGACAGCTTGAAAAGGAGGAGCCTATGGGTATCACAAGACAGATAACCGAATACCTTAACCTTGACCTGGAAAAAGAATTGTGGTGTTGTAACCGCTGTGGACATGAACTTATCTCGGCGAGGGAAAATTACAAAAAAGGTTGTTTAGTATATATCAGGAAAGACCCAACAACAATATACAACTCACCTTTAAAGGGCCCTTTCAGTTTCGCACCAGACCCGAACTGGGCTATGTTGGTAGAGTTTTACTGTCCCAATTGCGGTGTAATGATTGAAAATGAAATACTACCACCGGGACATCCTGTTACCCACGATATTGAACTGGATATAGATATACTTAAGGATAAATACTTACCGGCCAGTACGGGTGGGAAATAAACAACAAGGCAGGTGAAATGATGAAAGTTTCTCTCGATGTTGATATCGGCGGAACATTTACCGACCTGTTTCTAAATTATGATGGCAAGACTGCCTTTACCAAGACACCTACTACCGGGTATAACCTTTCAGTTGGCTTTATGCAGGCAATAAAAGAAGCTGCTGGTCAACTCAATATCCCGGTCAAGGATTTACTGAGCAATACCGAAATCGTTAGATATTCAACAACCATCGCCATGAACACCCTGCTACAACGAACCGGTCCCAAGCTAGCCCTGATTACCACAGAAGGTTTTGAGGACATAGTTCCCATCGGGAAAGGCGCCTCATGGTCGGACCAGCTGACGGTTAAAGAAATCAGAAACATAGCTCGTATTGCCAAGCCCGAGCCAATCATCTCCAGAGGAATGACGGTGGGCGTCAAGGAAAGGGTCAACTCCAAAGGTGAGATAATCAGGCCACTGGATGAGGAAGACTTCCTGGAAAAGCTGCAGTATCTGGTGGATAAGGGGGCCAGAGGCTTTGTCGTCAGCCTGCTTTTCTCTTATATCAATCCGACCCACGAGAGGCGAATCGCCGAGATTATCAGAAGGGAATATCCCGATTACTACCTGGGAGCGATGCCAATCGTACTCTCTTCGCAGGTAACACCGAAGCAAAATGAATATACGCGTACCGTGACCACGATACTAAATGCTTACCTCCATTACTCCATGTGGGAGCAGATTTCAGGAACGGGCGATGAACTCCGCAACTCCGGCTACGATAAGGTCATCATGATGGTACACAACAGCGGCGGTATGGCCGAGGTCTTTCGTACCGCCGCCATCCAGACCTTTAACGGGGGACCGGTGGCCGGACTCATCGGCGGTGCCTATGTCGGTAAGATATTAGGTTATGACAACATAGTGGTTAGCGACATGGGAGGCACCAGCTTTGACCTGGGTCTGGTAGTGGCCGGAAGCAGCCGGTTTTACCAGTACCATCCTCTTATTGACCGCTGGTGGGTAGACATGACCGTCCTGGAGACAAGGTCTATCGGTGCTGGCGGCGGCTCCATCGCCTGGCTCAACCCGGTCATGGGTAATCGCCTAGAGGTCGGACCTCAGGGTGCTGGTTCCATGCCGGGTCCGGCTGCTTATAACCTGGGAGGAACCGAGCCCACCGTTACCGATGCTGACATAGTACTGGGCTATATCAATCCTGACTATTATCACGGTGGACGTATGCGGCTTGATAAAGAAAAGGCCATAGTCGCCATCCGGGAGAAGATTGCCCATCCCCTGGGAATGGAGGTGGAAGAAGCGGCTCTCCTGATCAAGAAGATAGTCGACGCCAATATGGGCGATACCATCGCCAAAGAGACTTTCCTGAGGGGCTACAAGCCAGGTGATTTCATATTGTTTGCCTTTGGCGGCGCCGGACCCACTCACTGCTGTGCCTACGGGCCATATGCCGGAATAAATAAAACCGTAGTCTTCCCGTTCTCGCCGGTGTTCTGTGCCTTCGGCTCGAGCACCATGGATATCCTACACCTATATGAGCAGTCGCTTCGCATTCCCCTGCTTGCCCCGATGACCCAGAAGTGTTTCGACGACTATGATGTCTTCAACAACATGGTGAAAAGCTTACAGGAGAAGGCGATTAAAGACATCACCGATGAGGGCTTCCCGGCGGATTCAATCAGGTTCGGGCTTGAGATAGAAGCCAAGTACGGCGGCCAGCTCAACATTCTTCGCTTCATGTCCCCGCTTGTGTTTATCAATAGCGAGGATGACGTCAGGGCGGTGTACCAAGCCTTTGAAGATGAGTACTGCCGTGTCTACAACCGCATATCGGCCTACCCTCAGGGAGGTGTGGACATACTCAATCTGATACTTCGTGCCACCGTGGATTACCCCAAGCCGAAACTTCCCACCTATCCACTGGCCAAGGAGACGCCGGAGAAAGACGCTCTCAAGGGGAAAAGAGAGGCCTACTGGGTGGAGTACGGTGCCTTCCGCCCCACCCCCGTCTACGAGGCAAAACTACTCAAACACGGTAATATCATCGGCGGTGAGGCGGTAATC
The DNA here is from genome assembly GCA_964588605.1 of uncultured Dehalococcoidaceae bacterium. GTDB lineage: Bacteria > Chloroflexota > Dehalococcoidia > Dehalococcoidales > RBG-16-60-22 > CAZLEY01. Next base: position 5,316 of record CAZPQB010000145.1, read on the forward strand.
GAAGCTGAAGATACCACCATTGTGTTGCCACCAGGATTTAAGCTTTCTGTAGACCAATATCACAACTTTATTATAGAGAAGGGAGGGTAACCATGAGACCAGACCCGCAAACGCTGCTGGATTGGATTAAGCCAGGTGCACCCACAGATGAAGAACTGGAATGTATGAAGTTACTACAACCTGGCGATTATGAAATCTATACCGAGAAGATGAACAGCTTCCTCCTCGAGTCCAAGGAGGTTTTCATCAAGCTGGGCGTGAGTAGCATGCTCCGCTCCGGAGACGTGGTCACCGGTATCTACACGCCGAGGGGAGACATGGTGGCTGCCTGGTGCGGAACCTACCTCCACGCCGTGGTCGGCCAGCTCCCTATAAAATACGTGGCCCAGACCTGGATGGATGAACCCACCGTGGGCATTAAAGACGGCGATATCTTTTATTGCTCCGACCCGCTCTACGGGGGAATACACAACTGTGACCAGATTATCGTCATGCCGGTATTTAACGATGGTGAACTCATCGCCTGGACGAACGCCGCGGTACACCAGCCGGAGACCGGTGCCCGTGAACCGGGCGGGATGCCACTTACCGCCAAAACGCGGCATGACGAGGGTATGCTGCTCTCACCCATCAAGATAGGTGAGAACTTCCGACTCCGCGAAGACCTGGTGGAGATGTGCGTCAACTTAATGTCCCGAGCGCCCCGCATGCAGGCTATTGACATGAGGGCTCGTTTGAGCGCTGCCGACCGCTTGCGGGAGAGGCTGGTATCGCTGGCTCAGGAGAAGGGTAATGACTTTATTAAGGGACTCTTTCGCCGGACCATAATCGAAGCTGAAGAGGGCACCCGGAGAAGAATCAGGGAATGGAA
>CAZPQB010000146.1:0-6136 GCA_964588605.1 uncultured Dehalococcoidaceae bacterium
TCCTCACGTTTAATAAAATAACCTCCGAACCGAGATGCTTGGCCACTTCCTCAGCGTAGGGTAGGGCTATCTCAGCCAGTTCGGAACCATCAAGCGGAACTAACAACCTTTTATACATCTTAATTGCCTCCTTTGCGGTTCTATTAAGATACTCTACATGAGAGCCGCAATGCAATTTATCTTGTCTTAAATTTAAAATGGCGGGCTTTCGACAAGGGTGACCGAAGCAATATTCTTAACACTCCCACGATAGTAGGTTATCTCTTTTTTCGCCATGCCATATACCTCCTTAGCTTTATGATTATGTGCTTCTCCGGATGTCTGATTCAAGGAAGTACTGAATTATCTCTTATGCCAGATGCACACTCGCAGGGTAATTTTGCATCCCTAATTTCTTAATGTCAAATTCTGAGAGTTAACCTAGTGAGAAGGGTTCCGAAACACACAGTACTTATCTGATAAGAGTGTACTACACTGCTCCACGCTGCAATGTTATTCTTCCAAACTCACCAACACTCATGGAATAGACAGCTTATCTTGAAGTTTTTACTACTATCACTAGGTTGCACCCCATCAGGCGCTCGGCTATACTGTAACCGTCGGGGTGTAGCGCAGTTTGGTTAGCGCGCAGCGTTTGGGACGCTGAGGTCGGTGGTTCAAATCCACTCACCCCGACCATTAGGGTAGGGTATAGTTGACATAATATAGGCTATGCCTTCTTTTCCTCAATAGCCCTCTCCAGTATCCCCTCAAACTCATCGGTGATTTTCTCCCAGCTATTCCTGGCGGCGAACTCTCCAGCCTTTAAGCCGAGCTCTTTCACCTGTCCGCTCTGAACCAGCTCTATTGTTTTTGGAATCACGTCTTCCGGCCTGTCCACATAGACCACGCCGTTTGATTCGCCGAACTCTTTCATAACACCTCTAAGCCTGGTGGAAATCACCGCTTTCTGCATCGCCATATATTCATACAGCTTTATGGGAACGATATCCTGCATGATTTTCTCGGTAGGGCAGGCGGGCAGAATGCAGATATCGGCCATAGAAATAAGACCCGGTAATTCTTGATAGTTCTTTTTGCCGGCAAGGATAAGCCTGTCCTGCAAATTATATTTTTTCTGAATCCTCTTGAGCTCATCGTAGGCGTCGCCCTCCCCGACGATAAGCAGCTTTACTTTTTGGTTAGCGCCTTTTGTCAGTTGCATGGCGACCTCTTTTAAGCCAGAAAACTCGTAAAGCCACCCCATAAAGAAAAGGACTATATCCTCTCCAGTTAGTCCAAATTGCGCTTTTAAAGAATCATCGCTATTATCGGGATTAAACTGCTTATCATCAATACCGGTGCGGAGTATCAGAGTCCGCTCTGGAGGGGCTCCGAGATTCAGCACGACATCCTTAAGTCCTTCATTAATTACCAGCACCTTGTCCGACCGCCCCAACGCTATCCTCTCAAAGAGTATACCGACAGGTTTAAATATCTTGGTGGGGATGAGCCTGTGTAAAACATCTACCCAGTAATAAATAAACGGTATTTTATTTCTTCTTGCCTCGTTCGCGGCGAGATAGCTGTTCAATATACCGAAACCAACAATAACATCAGGAACGAATTCCTGTATCTGACGTCGGATTTCTCTTTTATGGTAATAGAACAGAGATATGTTATCCAGAAAGGGTACCTTGATAATACCGGGCCGTATCACGGTAACGCTGGCATTATGGTAAATTTTTACAACATTATTAAAAATCTCTCTGTTTAGATGTTTGCGCTTGCCAGCTTCCGTCCGCCACTGAAGTTCGTGGTCGATAACCCTTATTTCATGTCCCCTGAGCGATAGCATCTCCGCCAGGTGATGTTGATGTATCGGGTTACGCTTCAGCCAGTCCGTTTCCTGTGTAATAAGTATTTTCATCCAGCTTTGTCATTATAACCTCCATTGGAGATTTCAGGCAATATCCCGCGTAATTTATTGACAACGGTAGAAAGAGGATGTAAAATTAATAGCGAAATACGGTAAACGGCTTCCTATTACCTAATAAGGAGCTTCACATGGCTTTCGAATCACAGGGCGTCGAAAGAAAAGAACTCGCTATCATGAAAATTCTGGGGGAATCCCCGGAACCTGTAGGCGCGCGAATTATCGCCAGCCAGCTGAAAGACTACGGATTCGAACTGGGCGAAAGGGCCGTTAGATACCATCTCAAGCTCATGGACGAACGTGGCCTGACCCACCTCGTTGGCCGACGTGATGGGCGGATACTGACCGATAAGGGAATCGAGGAGGTGAAGTCGGCTCTGGTCAAAGATAAGGTGGGTTTCACCATATCAAAAATCGAGATGCTGGCATTTCGCACCAGTTTCGACTGCGATAGACTCACCGGCCTGATTCCCGTTAACGTTTCCTTTTTCCCCAGAGAACATTTCCCCCGCGCCCTTAACACCATGAAATTCGCTTTCAAGGCGGGGTACTGCGTAAGCGACTTTGTTGCCATAGCTAACGAGGGAGAACAACTGGGAGAGGTGATTGTACCCGAGGGGAAAACAGGCATGGCTACTGTTTGCAGCATTATCTATAATGGTGTCCTGCTGAAGGCCGGCGTCCCTATGGACTCTCGATTCGGGGGCATACTTCAGTTCCGAAACCACAAGGCGCTTCGTTTCGTGGAACTCATTGACTATACAGGTTGCTCACTGGACCCTTCGACAATATTTATAAAGGCCCGGATGACTTCAGTAAGGGAGCTGGTAAGGACGGGCGATGGCAAGCTGCTCGGTAACTTTCGTGAGATACCTTCCATCTGCCGCCCGATAGCTGAAGAGATTGTTGCCGGACTGAATAAGGCTGGCATCCACGGACTCGTTGCCATGGGCGATACCAGCGAGCCGGTATGCGAAATGCCTGTAGAATTAAACAGAATCGGTATGGTTTTCTACGGTGGTCTTAACCCCGTAGCCGCCGCCGAAGAGGCTGGTATTGATACAGATAATCTTGCCATGAGCACTATTATGGATTATAGCGACTTAATCAGAATTCAGGAGGTATCAATGTGAAGGAAGTTAAAATTATTCCATGTCTGGATATCAAAGACGGCAGGGTAGTGAAGGGGGTAAAATTCGTAAATCTGCGTGATGCCCGCGACCCCGTTGAAGCGGCGGAAGCCTACTGCCGTGAAGGCGCCGATGAGCTCGTCTTTCTGGATATCTTCGCTACCGTGCAGGACAGGAAGACCAGACTGGAATGGGTCAAGCGAGTGGCCGATGTCGTTACCGTGCCCTTTGCCGTTGGCGGCGGCATCAGCAGCACTGAAGATATGAAGGAACTATTCAAGCTGGGCGTGGATAAGGCTTCAATTAACACAGCTGCAGTGAGAAAGCCAGAGCTTATAAGAGAAGCCTCCCGTGAATTTGGCAGGGAAAAATTAGTGGTGGCTATTGATGGACGGAAGAATCCGGCCGGTAGCAGCTTGCCTAGACTGGAAGTAGTCGTCAAAAGCGGAGAGGAGCCAACCGGCCTGGATATCGTCGACTGGGCCAGAAAGGTAGAGGAGCTTGGAGCCGGTGAAATCCTGCTCACCAGCAAGGACGCCGATGGTACCAAGGAAGGCTATGACCTCGAAATGACCAGAGCCGTTGCCGAAGCCGTCGCCATACCGGTTACAGCTTCTGGCGGTGCTGGCACGCTGGAGCACCTGTATGAAGCCGTAACAATTGGGAAAGCCTCGGCGGTTCTGGCAGCCTCTATTTTCCACTTCGGCGAGATATCTATACCCCAAGCCAAACAATACCTTAAGGAAAAGGGAATACCGGTAATTATATAGGAGAAATGAAAGGAGAAACAGAAAATGAACTTGCAGCGCCCTAACTCTAATGATGCCACCAGGACGGCTAATCGTTCCCGCAGTGTTGTACCGATGAGCGGACTCTGCACCCGGTGTATCGACGGGTGCACAGGAAATTGCGAGGTATTCAAAGCAACCTTTCGCGGTCGGGAGCTGATTTATCCCGGCCCATACGGTGAAATCACGGCCGGCGGCGATAAGGACTATCCGGTCGATTACTCCCATCTCAATATCCAGGGCTACGCGCTGGGAGGCAGCGGACTGCCCGAAGGGGTAACTGCCGACCCTGATACGGCTACCTTTCCGTCAGTGAATACGGAGACGGAATATGGCTGGGATATCAAGGTTAAAATGAAAATACCAATCTTCACCGGTGCTCTGGGCTCTACCGAGATAGCCCGTAAAAACTGGGAGCACTTCGCTATTGGTGCTGCCATCAGCGGCGTCACTCTCGTCTGTGGTGAAAATGTCTGTGGTATCGACCCGCAGCTTGAACGTGATGCCAAAGGCCATGTCGTTCTGGTGCCGGATATGGACCGCCGCATTGAGACCTACCGCCGCTACCACCAGGGATATGGTGAAATCCTGGTGCAGATGAACGTTGAGGATACCAGACTTGGCGTTGCCGAATACGTCCATGAAAAGCATGGCCTGGATACGATTGAGCTTAAGTGGGGACAGGGCGCCAAATGCATCGGCGGTGAAATAAAGGTCAATACCCTGGAACGGGCGCTGGAACTCCAGAAACGCGGCTATATAGTTACCCCCGACCCGACCAATCCCGTTAAACAGGCGGCATTTAAAGATGGCGCTATCAAAGAGTTCGAACGCCACAGCCGTCTTGGCTTCGTGGAAGAAGAGGCCTTTTACGCTGAAGTTAAGCGGCTACGTGACCTGGGATTCAGGCGTATCACCCTGAAGACAGGGGCTTACGGACTGCGTGAATTGGCGATGGCCATAAAGTGGGGAGCCAGAGCCAAGATAGACTTGCTGACGATAGACGGCGCCCCCGGTGGTACCGGCATGAGTCCCTGGCGGATGATGGAGGAGTGGGGCATGCCAAGTCTCTATCTGCACGCTGCGGCCTATGAGTTCTGTAAAAAACTGGCGGATAAAGGGGAAAGAGTCCCTGATATCGCCTTCGCCGGCGCCTTCAGCAGTGAGGATGGCGTCTTCAAGGCGCTTGCCCTCGGCGCACCTTTTGTTAAAGCGGTCTGCATGGGGCGTGCCCTGATGATTCCGGGTATGGTCGGCAAGAATATAGAGCAGTGGCTCAAGGACGGCAAGCTGCCGAACACTGTCAGCCAGTTCGGCTCAACACCGGAAGAAATATTCATTAACTACGAGGACGTTAAAAATATCGTTGGCGCCGATGAAATAAAAAATATCCCCCTCGGTGCTATCGGTATTTACAGCTACAGCGAGAAGATAAGGGTAGGCCTGCAGCAGTTGATGGCTGGCTCCCGGTGCTTCAGCCTGCCGGTAATAACCAGGCGAGAGCTCATGTCCCTGACCGAGGAATGTGCCAGGGTCACCGGCATTCCTTACCTCATGGACGCCTACCGGAAAGAGGCTGAGGCCATCCTGAATAGCTAGAGACGGTTCTTCCGGATGTTCAAGGGGGACTGGTTCTGCACCAGCCCCCCTTTATTTTGGCATATAGTAGCCTTCGGCAATGAAAGCGCTGTGTCCTGTTCCTGGTGAATACTCTTATATTTTTCAGACAAGGACTTCAGATAGTATCTTCTCAGTTTCAGCGTGCTGGTCCGGGAGGTCCAGCTGTTCTGAATCCTGCACCGGCAGGAGTGTTACACGCCCATTCTTAACTTCTACATCTATTGGAATACCGTCAACTCCTTCACGCACCAGAAGCCATCCGTGCCCCTGGCTCGCATATTCTTTAGCATTCTCATATGTATCTGCAAAAACCAGCATACTTTTGGCCACGACTATGTAGTAAGGACGAAATTTCTCTGAAAAGCAATAGTCTCTACCCTCGCAGCTTTTACAGTCCTTGTGATAATTAAAATAAACCTTCTCACACTGACACTGCTGGATTTTCCACTTGTTCCTATTATCTCCCTGCTTGTATTTACTTCTCAGTGTTTTCATACGTTAAAAAGCATAGCACATGATGTAACATCTGAAAATACTACTTTAGTCCTTTACGATTTTCCCATTACTTAAGGACTGTACAGCTTGTTTTTCCATTCATTTTGGCGTAGAATTCAAGCGTAACCATCCACGCGGGAGTAACTCAGTTGGCAGAGTCCCTGCCTTCCAAGCAGGTTGTCGCGGGT
>CAZPQB010000147.1:0-6079 GCA_964588605.1 uncultured Dehalococcoidaceae bacterium
TTCTCGAAGCCGGGAAGATTCTTTTTCCAGAAATCGTACGTTATCATCATTTTATTCCGGCCTTCGAACTCAACGCGGGTGAGCTCTTCGACATCTATCTGGATCTTGTTCGGGTAGCGGTTGTGGCACCAGACGATACTCTCCTGGTTCTTGAGCAGGCTCCTGAAGTAGCCCGGGAATCCGCCCACTTCCACGCACTTGCGTGCCAGTTCACCGAATTTCTCCGGATTATTCTTTCTAAAGTCATCGGCTTTTTCAATGTCAACGCCGTCCACCCAGAAGCAAAGGGCCAGGTTGGCGATGCGGAAATTGGGGGGGATGTTATCTTTAAACTCAATTCCGGCATAGGGGAGAAGGTCGCCATCGCCGGTGGCATCTATAACCACCTTGCCCAGTACCGCCTGACGCCCGGACTTGCTCTCGAAGATGACACCCTTGCACTCGCTGCCTCCCATGATGGGCTCCGTGCCCCACGAATGCAGGTAAGTCTTAACGCCGGCCTCTTCGACCATGTCGTTGAGAATGACCTTGGAGATTTCGGCGTCGATAATCGCGGCATAAATCACCCTGTCCAGCCGCGTGTAGAAGAAACTGCGCTCAAAATAATACCTGACAAGCTCCTTGTCAAGCGAGCCCCAGTGCTCTTTCTTGGGGTAGTCAACGGCCTCCCGGGCATCGAGCCTGTCTATCCACTCCTGAGTGATGCCGACTATCTGCTGCTTCCCGAAGATGTCTGTCAGGAGTGGGATAATGGTAACCAGGCCGCCGGTGCCCATGCCGCCAAGATGACCGTATCTCTCTATCAGTACCGTATCGGCGCCGTTGCGGGCGGCAGAGACGGCGGCACCGATACCGCCGGGTCCACCCCCCACCACCACGACATCGGCCTCACGGCAGACCTTCGTCTCTCTGGCGGATTCCTTAATCGTTTTCATCAGACAAAACCTCCTCGGTAAGGTGTAATTATCGTTTTGCAGGGACTGTCGCTAATTCAAAGAATATAGGATACCCCAGTTTGATGTCAAATGGCGGTGTTGCTGGTTCAGGTAGATGCCGGCTATTTAAATCTTTGTGTGATATAAGTCATATCCTGGAGCGGTCTTTGGTTTTACCATGATAATAGAACCGCTGGAAGCGGGTATACTTGATGATTAAAATATCTGGAATTATCGGGATTACTATCGGCGTTATGGCCTTACTGGCTGTGCCGCTGATATATCTGGTCAGTGCGTCTGACGAAGAGGTAGAAATGATAGATAGAGAGGTCAGCCTTCCACCGATTGATACCACTAGGCCGGCGGAAACTGAGATAGCCACCTTCGCCATGGGCTGATTCTGGGGTCCTGACGCCCGGTTCGGGAGTCTGGAAGGCGTCATCAGTACCCGCGTGGGATATTCGGGAGGAACGAGCGAGAATCCCACTTACTATCGACTTGGCGACCACAGCGAGACGGTTCAAATAGAGTATGACCCGGAACAGATATCGTACCGGGATTTGCTGGATGTATTCTGGTGGAGCCATAATCCGTACTATCCATCATCAGGGACCCAGTATATGTCCGTGATTTTCTATCACAATGACGAGCAAGAAAGGCAGGCTATTGAGAGCCGGGACGAGCTGGAGGCCGAGACTGGCCGGACTATATATACAAAAATAGTACCTGCCTCCACGTTCTATCTTGCCGAGGACTATCATCAGAAATATTATCTGCAGCAATATGGTGAACTGGCTGAAGAATTTAGGGCGATATATCCGGATATTGAAGATTTCATTAAGTCCACAGCCGTAGCCCGTGTCAACGGGTATGCCGGCGGCTACGGCACTCAGGAGACCCTGCAAAAGGAGCTGTATAGCCTCGGCCTGTCACCGGAGGGAATTGACAGGTTGCTGGAGCTTACAGAACGAGGGTTAAACCCTGCCTGCCCGGTGCCTTAATTTCCACAAGGCATTTCAGGCGGATTCCTGTGATGCCGCCGTCTTCACTAAATCTACCAGCAGCTTTATTATCCGGACTACCACGCTTATTCCAAGACCCACTGCGATACAGATTAATATAACCGTAACCGCTATATGCGTGGACACGGCGGCGGTCGTGTTAGGTATGACATCGAAGTCGAAAGGGAAAATAGAGACCAGGGTGATAACCGTCGCCATGGCGAACACATCGATGATGATATGAATCACTTTATGGAGGAATTTCCTGTCAATGACAATAAGAACGATATGGCCGATTATCGATATCACCAGGGTTGTCGTTAGAATCGGCAGCCACAGTTCAATTTCGCTGGTGAAGAATGATTGCCTCGTCCAGATGACCACGCCATTCACCGCATCGGCACTATAGTAGGCGACGTATTCATAGTAGAAATTAAAGAAGACCAGCAGTATGATGCTCCAGGCAATGGCAAAGGCCGATGCCGTAATCCTGCCCTCCCTCTTTCTCTCAAAAAAATCCTTTACTTTTAGTCCAGCATGTTCGCCTAAATCGGCGGGGGGCGCGGCTGGTGGGGGTGGCGTCTCTCTCTTTACGGAGGGTACAACGGTTTTTTTATAGTCGGGGATAGTCCCTGTGACCATGTTCTCAGCGATATCGCCGGCCCAGGGTACCTTGTAGCGTTCGCCGTTGTAGGCTTTGACCATGAGTACTATCCAAAGGATAAACCCGATAATTCCAATAACGCTGGAAAAGAATGTGCCGATGAAGGGTATCCAGCCGAGAATCATTCCGGCAATGAACAAAGTGCCGAAAGTAACCATGGATTGTGCGGCATGAAAGCGTATCCAGTTGTTTTTCTGCTCCAGGACGAAGAATATTATTCCGGTTACCCAGGCGCCGACATAGCAGAGCAGCCCGGCGACATTCGGCTCCATATTTACGCTGGTATCCTGGGATATGCCATGCTTCTCTCGTTCTATTCTTTCTCTGGCTTCAATCCTCGCCTTTTCTTCTTCGTAGATTCTCTGTCTTTCTTCCGGCGATAATTCCATAGGGTCGCCTCCATACGGATATAGGTGGGTTTGTAATGATTATACATTAGTGCAGGGGGCTGGTAAATATCCTGTCATTGCTGTATACCGTATGTGCCCGTTACCGAGTCCATGAAGAAGGTCATGTGGGGTGTGTAGAAGGTGAAAAGCGCGTATATAAAAGCAAGAACAACCAGCAGAGCCAGAGATAACCACTTGAGCCATGGTGGGAGTTGCTTCGTAACCAGTATCCGGTAGCTGGTAAGTTGACCGACCGCTACGGCTACGATGAAAATCAATATATCGACGATAAAGCTTTCGATTCCGGTAAGGATGGTGTAACCGTAAAAAAGGACTATTATCGTTACCGGCATCACATAGACGGCGGCAGTCTTGGCGGTAAGGAAGTTGTGAGTATCCTGCCTTAGTAGTCTGTAAGTGACGACGGCATACAATAAAGTAGGCCAGAAGGTGAGCTTGAGATGTTCGAAGACGCTCTCGTTGACGGCAGCGATGACTCCTACAGGCGGCCACTCCCCGGCTAATTCGAAGGCAAAGTGCAGCGCCGACCCCAGTACAGAGATAACGGCGATACCGATGAGTTCCCATTTAAGAACGGAACGTTTCATAGTTCGCTCTCAATAAATGTATTGGGGGTTAGTCATCAAATTTCTTCTCGGTATCTGCCGGTGGCATGCCGTCTTCATCCCAGCCACGTCTTCGGTAATACATGGAAAGAAGTGTCTGGAAGTGCTCCTTATCGACCACTTTGCCGGCATTGGGGCCGGTGAGGGGTGGACTGGCATATACTTTATAGGGCAGGCTGTCATCCTTACGGCTTACGCCGAGGCGTACGTTTATCAGGCGTGTCAGGTCGTAGATATCATTGGATAGCGCCAGGAGCTGTTCCAGGGTTAGTTGATTTCCCGTTACGTGCTTGTAGAAATATTCGTAGTGTCTTTCGTTCAGTCCCAGTTCTATCCAGGGCAAGCGGCAGACACCGAGCATATCAAAAAGCGGCCGTAGCGTCTGGTGATATATCACGGTTTCGACCCGTTCCTCGTCCGACCATGCCTGGCCTTCTTCCATTTCACGGGCAATTGTCCACGCCCTCGTGTGATGGGCGCCAATGTCAGAGGTTGCGTAGGCAAGCGCCATAGAGCTACCAGCGCGGCTGTCATAGGCGGACTGCTCCAGGCCTTTTACTTCGAGGATGAGTTTATCCATCTCCGGCCATTTCTTGACGATGCGGCGTGGTCCGTCAGCAATAATGTCGCCGATACCCTTACGCTCGGCAATCATTCGGGTCAGGTCAAGTATGGCGTCGTCATCTCCCCATGTTATGTCTCTGCCATCAAGGTCGGCCAGGGATATGATTCCCTTCTCGTAGCCCTCAATAACGGCCCCTATGAGGTTGCCGGCAGAAATCGTATCGAGTCCCAGTTCGTCGCAGAGGCGGTTGGCCGCCAGTACCGCGGCGAAATTATCTATGCCTACATTGGGACCGAGCATGGCGCACGATTCGTACTCCGGCCCCTCGACCACCGTCCCCGCGTATTTGCCATTTTTCACAAGGCAGATGTTGCTGCAGCACATGGAACATGAGAAACAGGCGCTATCACCAATTTTATATTCCTCCAGCATCTTGGCACCGTTTATCTGGTCATGCCTGGCAAAGACGCTGTCCTTGAAATTATACGCCGGAAGAATGCCCTTTTCATTGGCGTACTCGATAACGTTCATCAGACCTTCCTGCTGCCACATTCTGAAGTACTTGTGTTCTTTCAGATAGCTGTAGGCTTTATTTGCCTCTGCCATCATGCTGTTAATATCATCAACAGGCAGGTCATAGTGGCCCCTTACGACAATCGCCTTGAGGTTTTTAGAGCCCATAATAGCGCCGAAGCCTGTCCTTCCGGCATTTCGTCCCCAGTCGGTATTCACACAGGCGAACTTCACCAGGTTCTCTCCGGCCGGGCCGATAGTGGCGATGTGTGCGGTGTGGGTGTTCAGGCGTTCCCGGATAATGCCTTCGGCTTCCAGCGAGGTCTTGCCTTTAAGCTCCGGTATGGGAATAATCGTGGACTGGTTATTGTCAATAAAGAGGACGGACATTTCCGGCGCTTTGCCCGTAATAGACAGGGCGTCTATTCCCGATTGCCGTAGTTCGACGCCGAAGCCGCCGCCTATGGAGGAGTCGCCGTAGAGGCCGGTTGCCGGTGATATGGCAATGAAGGAAGTTTTCCCCGAAGACGGCAGGTAAACGCCGGTAAGTGGCCCGGGGGCAACAACTATTAGATTCTCTTCGCCCAGAGGGTCTATTTTAAAGTCGTGGTTTCTAAGGTTATCCCAGACCAGTTTGGCGCCGAAGCCCCGCCCCCCGACATACTTCTCCAGGAAAGTATCCGGCAGGTTCCGGAACTCAATGCTGCCGTCTGTGAGGTTGACATAAAGATATTTCTTGAAATACCCGCTCCTGATGCTCATAGCTCTTCCTTTCCTATCTCGGCGTACCGGATGGTCTTCTTCTCACCCTTCTCGTAGAACTCGATTTCTCTCATCTGGGTATAGCTCAGGACGTTATTAAGTCGCTTGGTCTCGCCAAGGGCATATTCCGGCATAAGCCTGAGGGCTCCAAGAGGGCAGTTCTTAACGCACTCCGGGTCGCCCCCGCACATGTCGCACTTGATGGGCAGGTCACAGTCTTCATGGGCATATATCGCCCCGAAGGGGCATGCTTCCAGGCATTTGAAACAGGATACGCAGTTCTCCTTGTCCAGATACACGATACCTTCTACCCATCTTAGAGCGTTGGTCGGACAAACCTGTGCACAGGCGGGTACTTTGCACTGGCTGCAAACAACCGGCATTCTCATAACCGGATGAGGGTAGGTGTTGATTATCCTTATGGCTGACTTCTTGGGGTTGTTTACCCCGAAGTGATGGATGGCACATACCAGTTCACAGATTCTGCATCCAGAACACTGCTCGGGAATTACCGTGAGTTTTTTGGACATAAGCCGGGCCTCCTGAAGACTTGTATTTTCATTATAGCATTGTACCTGTATTTAACTCCAATGATTATGTCTAGCTCGCCTTCCTGTTGAAAAC
>CAZPQB010000148.1:0-6057 GCA_964588605.1 uncultured Dehalococcoidaceae bacterium
GCCGGACCATAATCGAAGCTGAAGAGGGCACCCGGAGAAGAATCAGGGAATGGAACGATGGTACCTATAGAGCCGTAGCCTTCATGGATAACGTCGGCGAAAAACAAAAGCTGTTACGAAACTTTCTCACCCTGCATAAGAAGGGAGACAAGCTAATCTGGGACTTCACTGGCACCTCACCCGAAACCGACAGCCCGCAGCATAGCATGCCTCATTCCCTAGCAGCCAATATTGCCCTTCATTTAATGGCCTATTCCTTCCATGATTTGCCGGTCTCGGGCGGAGTATATGCCCCGATGGAATGGATAGTACCTGAAGGCTGCATGTTCAACCCCCACCCGGAGGCTGCCCAGAGTATGTGCGCACCACACTGCCACGGAGCCATGACCATAGGTGCCATCTGCATGAGCAAAATGATGTTTGATAGTCCTCAGCGTGACCTTGTGGCCGCTGCCATCGGCAATACTGGTGTCGGTGTTCTTATATCCGGGGAAAACCAGTGGGGCGTTCCTATTTCTGACTTTCTCGCCTTTGAACTTAACACCGAAGGACAAGGTGCCAGGCGAGACATGGACGGTGTCGACGCCTTCAGCTTCTCTCACTGTTTCACGGGAAGGGCACCAGATATAGAAGACATGGAGACCGAGTTCCAGTTTTTAAATTTGCTGGCCAGGCTCAGTAAGGACAGCTGCGGCTTCGGCAAATACCGTGGCGGTTGCGGCACTGAGATTGTCCATGTTGTCAATTATGTAGACAGGGCTCGCTATAATAGCCATGTCAAAGGAAGCAAGGTTCGCAATTGCATTGGCTTATTCGGCGGTTATCCACCAGAAACACTGCCGGGTATTGAAGTGTTCCATACCAACCTCTGGGAGAAAATGAAAAGAGGCGACAAGGACCTGCCATCCGACGCCAAGCAACTGATTGCCGAAAGAACCATCAAGGGGGATTACAGCGTAGGCAGCATATTTAAAACAACGCATGTATTAGAAAACGGTGACCTCTGGGTTATCTTCAGCGGAGGTGGCGGTGGCTACGGCGATGTTCTGGAAAGAGACCCCGAGATGGTAATGGATGACCTGAGAAAGGACGTCATCTCCCGCCGAACAGCCGAAATAGTCTACCATGTAGCCTATGACCCCGAAACCCTGGAGGTGGACCTTGAAAAAACAAATCAGTTACGCCTGAAGGAAAGGGAAGATAGAAAAGCCCGGGGCATGAAGTGGGCGGATTTTGAAAAGGAATGGTCTCAGCTTCGTCCTTCAGACGATATTCTGGAATACTATGGATCATGGCCGGACGGAAAGAAAACGAGAGATATCATCAGATTATAACTAGTTAAGTATATGAGATATGGATAGGGAATTAAATTCCAAGGAACTGGTCAGGGGAGTCTTTGAATCGGTTGATTTACCTCGGTTGCCTTTCATTCCATGGATATTTTCTCATGCTGCAAAACTAGAGCAGATAACGTTACGGAATATGTACAATGACCCGACTCAATACTCTAAATGCCTACAAAATACAAGGAAACTTTACGGCTATGATGCCATTATCAGTGGCTTCGATTCTTCACTGGAAGCGGAGATGTGCGGTTGTCCCATTAACTGGAGAGATGATTTCCAAACGCCAGAAGTTAAACCAAGACCTGATTTTAACTTCGGCAGCCTTAAAGATGTTAATGTAGAAAACGCGGTTAAAACAGGCAGATTTGGTACAGTATTCGAGTCTTTACGACGTATCAACATGGTTTCTGGGAAGAATATTGCCCTGGCCGCGATAGTTACCGGGCCCCTTACAGTAGCCACTGGTCTAACCGGCCGAAACCTGATTCAGGATTTTTCGGAAAATCCAGAACAGGTGACAAAGACAGTCGAGGCCACGGCGGCATTTATACTCAAGGTTGTTCAAATCTACTCTCAACTCCAACTGGATATCATCGCTGTTGCCGACAGGTTAATTTCAACTTTTCCGGTGGCATATCTCGAACGATTGCCATCAATTTTGTCCCCTATTATAAACACAATTCGGTTTTATAATGCTTATCCGGTTCTCCTGCCTGGAAATATACCACCCGAAAACCTGGCCGAAGTTATAAAAATAGGATTTGATGGCATAGTCGCTTCGGAAATTGATAGCAATACTTGGCGTCAAATTAGAAGCGGAAGAGGCTGTATCCTAGGAAAGGCTATTCCTTCACGTTTATTCACTTCCGGAAAAAAAGAACTACAGGAATATTTAGAGGCTTACCTGAAAACGAGTATTGAGCCGGGTACCTTTCTTACCACAGATTGGGAGGTGCCCCCGGATACGCCGCCTGAGAATTTACATCTGGTAATGGATATGATAGCCCAGCATTAGGTACTGTTTTAGCATAATTCAGGGAGTCATGGGTGACGATGAATAAGGTATTTAGCAACTGCGATGAGGCTTTGGCTGATGTTTTTGATAACGCCATCGTAATGATTGGTGGCTTTGGCTCCTTCGGCGGTCTACCCATTAATTTAATCGAAGCACTAGCACGACAGGGAGCCAGTAATCTCACCATCATCGCCAATATGGGTGGTGTCGGCTTCGAACTAAGCCATCGTATTAAACCGGGAGGATACCAGGATATAGGGATATTGTTCGAGAACAATCAGGTAAGGAAATTCATAGGGTCGGTGCCAGCCCTTGGTGGTATGCCACCTACTTCTCCCATTGAGAAACTCTACAATGAAGGTCAGTTAGAAATCGAAATAGTCCCCCAGGGTACGCTGGCTGAGAGGATACGTTGTGGAGCGGGGGGTCTGGGAGGATTCTATACACCGGTAGGCATAGGCACAATCATTGAGAAAGGCAAGGAGAAGAAAGTCATCGGAGGGAAAGAGTACATTCTGGAATTACCGCTTACAGCCGATTTCGCCCTGATTAAAGCACATCAGGCCGATTCTTTAGGAAATCTTGTTTACAGGGGAACAGCCAGGTGCTTTAATCCCATAATGGCGGTTGCCGCCAGAACTACAATTGTGCAAGTCGATAAATTGGTTACGCCGGGACAACTTGACCCGGAGGTTGTAATTACACCTCATGTATACGTTAATCGAATCGTGGAGGTTCCCGGATGAAAAGCCGCCTGGATGAGCAAACGATTGCGTTAAGAGCGGCCAGGGAGTTTACCGATGGCTCGGTGGTGAATCTGGGCTACGGTATGCCCGGTCTTTGTGCTAATCTCATACCCGAGGGTAAGACAATCTTTTTTCAAAGTGAGAATGGTGTGCTGGGCTATGGTAGTCTAGCGGCAGACACAGAAAAGGACTACGAAATAATCAATGCGTCAGACCAGCCGGTTACTCCATTACCAGGTATGTGCTTCTTCGACAGTGCCGCATCTTTTGATATGATCAGAGGAGGACACATCGATACCGTGGTCCTTGGAGCTTATCAGGTCTCCGAGAAAGGCGATCTGGCTAATTGGGGAAGACCCGGACGTCCCGCGACAGGCATGGGAGGAGCTATGGACCTTGCCGTCGGGGCCAAAAGAGTCATTGTCACCATGCTACATACCACGAAAGAAGGAGAACCACGTATCGTCAGAAAGTGTACCTTTTCCCTAACTGCTAGGCAATGCGTAAACTTAATCATCACTGACCTGGCCGTCATCGAAGTTTCCAGAGAAGGGCTTATTCTCAGGGAAATAGCCCCTGGGTGGACGGTTCAGGAGGTACAATCCCTTACCGAAGCCGAACTCATTTTAGCACCAGACCTGAAGGAGATAGAACTCTAAACAGGGAGACATTTAGTTGTGGAAGTTATAATACCGGCTGAACCCGAACCAATTTCACTGAATACCGAAAGAACGGCTTTAATCGTTGTTGATATGCAAAACGCTTTTGCCAAGAAAGGCGGTATGCTTGATGTTTTGGGGGCATTTAACGAAGCCAGAGCTACTCTAGCTATTGTAAATAACAAGAAGATAATCGAGGTATTTCGTCGTGGGGGGATACCTGTTATATTTCTCAGGATGACCTATGGACCAGACCTAAGCGAAGTCGGTAGTCCAGATTCACCCAATTACTGGAAACAGAGTGGTCTCGTAGCTATGCGTCAGCATCCTGAGTGGAAAGGCAGGTTCTTGACTATTAATACTTGGGACTGGGAAATAATCGACGAGCTCAAACCAATAACAGGCGAAATAATCATTAACAAGAGCCGGTACAGTGGCTTCGTTAATACGGAGCTCGATGATTTTTTAAAAGGGCGCAACATTAAATATATCGTGTTTATCGGTATAGCTACCAATGTTTGTGTTGAATCGACCTTACGTGACGCTTATTTTCACGAATACTTCCCGGTACTGGTCAGTGACGCCTGTAGTAACACAGGCCCTGATTTTATTCAGGAGGCAACTATTTGGAATGTAACCTCCGTTTTTGGATGGGTAACCACAACAGAAAATCTTATCAAAGCCCTTGATTCATCATAATGGTTAAATCGTGTTCGCGTAGATGGTGGACGAGGGATAGTGGAGATATTATAGACCAGGATTTAAACGGGCGTTTGAGATTGCGCAATGAATCTTGACGGTTAACAAGTACTCATTTTGTACAATACTAAACTGTATCAATATTGAGGAATTGCACAATCTAGCGTTTCGTGACATTTCACCATCTGCGAATATTTGCTTCCAGCAACCGCTTTCTATTGCTAGCGTGCCTAGTGCACATGTCTCTGGTAAATAAACCACACGTATGGCTCTCTTAAAGGAGTATAATATCTATATGAGTTTGACAAGCGATATTTATTACAAAGAATATTTTTAAAAACCGATTATAATTATCAGGTCAGACGATTGATTTTTTATATGTTTTTTTTCGCGGTGTCTACTTTAGAATAATTAAAATAAGGAGGTAGTCATGTTCAAGGTTAAAGCAACTGTGGTCGATTTTATCGGAGACAAAGAAAAATATCCATGCCATCACCGGTATAATATGGGTGATGAGTTCGTCTTTGATGGCGCGAGTTTCATTGGGGGGATATGCCCAAGTCTGGCGATTTCTGTTGTTCCGAAGATGATGGAACTTCATTCAGCAGGTCCGAGATACAAGGATTATATACATTACTATCCATTCCTATACGCGCCAGTCAGTAAAGAAGACCCGAGCTTGAAGAAATACGATGGCCTCGGATACAGGAATATCTTCACGACTTATACCGAACCTAAATACAGCGTGGCCAACCTGGTCGGTTCAGGCGCATTCCATTGGCCACCCCCGGATAAAAGAATAACACATAGGGACATCAGGATGATATGCCCTGACTATCGAACTTCTGTGGTTGTAAAGATTGAAGCCTTTGATTTAAGTGATAAAGGGCGGAATATCCCTTATTACAGGAGAGAAATGGCAATCTTAGACAAACTCATTAAAAAACCGGGCATCAGGAAAGATGAAATACTCGGCGAATTTTCTAAAGAGCAGATTGAGGAAATATACCCCGCACTAAGTCAGGTTATGGTGGAGTCTTTGCTCGAAGAGCTTGAGCTTATGGATTACCTTGAAATCGAGAACGAAAAAGTCTTTGCCAGACAGAAGGCTCAAGCGAAATTAGATGATTTTAGAGGGAGTCTGTCAGCAGAAGAGAGACAAGCGCTTGAGATATAATTACTAAGATAATTATCATAAACGGAATGCAATCTTATCCGGTTTTTATATTTGTAGATCACTTTTTAGTAGTTTGGGACTTCTGGAGAACACATACTGGCACATATTGACACGCATTCTGCTGTGATAAATCACAACAAAACCTGACTTTCTTGATTTATATAATCAGCAGTAAGGGATAATTGTCTTATTAGTTTAGAAAGGAGGCGGAAAAAAATTATGAGAAGCCTCTTTATCAGATTTGTCATTATAACTGCTATTGTGATAGCCGCTACGGATGTCATTGAATTTTATCATATACAGCAAAATGGCATACAAGCGCTGACATGGCAGTTTCTCATTTTAATGATTATTGTAACAATAATACCGATAGTGATTAATCTCTGGTATTGGTTGATATTTAAGCAAAGGAAAA
>CAZPQB010000149.1:0-5976 GCA_964588605.1 uncultured Dehalococcoidaceae bacterium
CCACCCCAGTCTCAGCCTCCGAAGACCGGTGCTCTTTGCATTAAACAATTCTGACAATCGTGCAATCTCGTTTCTGTCCTACAAAAATAGTTGTTGTCATGTTGGTCAACAACGTAGTATTATACAGCGGCAATTAATTTCAGGAGGAGGCATCTTTATGATTTGGGTATCAGTTTGTATACTTATTGTTCAGATTATTATCGCACTTGTTAGTTATTTCACAATTTACCGACATAGAGTTGTATTTGGAATAACTACGGCCGTATTGCGAATGCCGCACGGTACTCGTCATGATGAGTACGCATTGCGGACTGAGCACATCAATAAGTTGTTAGCTAGTGGGAATTACACGGTCCTACAGGTCGTTGAAAGAGAGGCGGATAAAGACCTTGAACTCATTCTTGGGAAGATAAAGGATAACGATTAGCCCATTTCAACAAAACTCGGGATTGTGCAACCCGGTTTATCTACTGAATTCGATGAGGCTGGCCGAAGCCGGGCAGAACCAGCATGGTTTTGACCATAGTCACGCAAACATGGCATCATTGGGGTGTCATTTTTGGAAAGACCAACGCTAGTGACAAAACATAATGAAAAAGTGGGCTGGCGTATTTTCGAGCCGCCCTACGTGTGATGAGGATAATAGACTCGGAATACTCTCCGTAATCTGCCATTGATTCCAAAATATCTATTGACAAGTGAGTGTGCGCATGATAATATTTATTGTATGACACCAAATGAAATTCGGAGGTTGCGGCTACGGCGTGACTTATCCCAACAGAAGTTCGCCGAGAAGTTGGGAGTTAGCATAACAACTGTAGTGCGATGGGAAAATGGTATAGCAAAGCCATCACCGTTGGCCCTGGAAAAATTGCTGCGCCTTAAGAGGCGACGAAAGAAGGGTCAATAAGATATGGTATGGATAATCAGCGTAGGAGCGCTCAGAATATTCTTGTAGTTAGGGGGTAATCAAGAAATGAAGATCAATTTCAATATGGCTAAGATTGCCGCTGTACCTGCGAACAGGCCTATTCTTTACCAGATGTGCACCGCTACAGGTAAGCCGAATTATATTGGAGTTGCTAAAAGAGGCCGGGCTCGTAAGCGGCTTTGTGAGCATTTGCCTTGCGGGCCATCCCCGATACCAGCGAAAACGGTAAGGATCAGGCAGTTTTCGTCTATCGCTGAAGCCAAGGCTGCCGAAAGGCGAGCTATCAGGTCGAAGCAACCAAGGTATAATATTATCCATAAGTGAACACCAGTTGAACGATTACGAATACATACCGACTGTATTTCGTACTCCAATTCTGTGGGAATTTGCAGAGGAGAGGAGATGAAACAATATGGCTGGAGCTGACCGAAGAGCAGGTAAAAGGAATGTGCCCCATGTTGGTAAACAGCCGCGTGCTCGTAGACTAGATGGAGGGTGGAGGCGCAAAAGGAGTGATGCAGGAAAGCCACGGCGATAATCACGCTGACCAGTGCTTCGCCGTCGTATTAGCAATCTGTCCCTAACTGGCTGATGATGTATGTCGGTCCCGAATGGAAATGGCCCAAAGAAATCGGATGTGCCAGATCCTAAAGTGGTTAATTATAACTAGTTGCCCCGAGCCTGAAGAAAAGAACTATGGCTGCTTATAGAAGTAGCATGGAAAGGTGAACATCCCGAGGTTGGTTCAAATGTTAATGAGAATTTAATAAGCATTATCAAAAACGGAGGTGTTAAATGGCAAGAAAAATTAGAAAAGATATAACTGGTCCAGGACTGTCAAAAAGACTTGCTAAAGGTACCGGCGCAAGAAAGATTAGGAAAGACATCACCGGTCCCGGATTGGCAAAAAGACTTGGCAAGGGTCGGTAGCCAAAAATCGAACGAATTGAATAGTCTGAACTAAATCAGGGGTCAGATTGGTGTGATCTTCGATGACTGCTTGCTAGAAACCTATTTGTAATGGCAGACATCCTGACGTCTGCTCAGTAGTAACAAAATTAGCGAAATGTGTAGCTAGAAAAGAATGCCTATCGAAGAAAAAGAGGTCAAGAGCACCGCCTCTCCGTCTGGTCTGCCAATCCTTCTAAGATTAACTGATTTCTCCGGTGAGTCATTAAGTAGCCTATTCGGGTAGCGCCCGTTAGCATATTCAGTTTTATAGCTATGCCATAGGTGTTATAATCTCGATGAACATAGCAGGTTGAGCGAGCCTCAAGTCTATCTGTCGCGGTTCCTTGTCCAATGCGGATATTAGTAGAATATGAAAATACATGCCTATGAAGGATGGAGCAGAAATTGAAGCACTGCTTGATTCCCTAGAGACTCTGGTCCACGATGTTGAAGGGAGAAGAGGAAAATGGAAAGACGTCTGGGATGAGATCAAGAGCGTCGGGCAGGAATTCAAGGATTCTAGATTTCCGACCGTCCAAGACCGGCAAGAAGTATGGAATCGTTTCCAATCTATCATCGGAAGAGTAAAGGCGTCTCAAGATAGGGCCAGGGAGGTGGTTGAAGAAAGGGTCCGCGAATCGAAATACCACTTAGAGCAACTCATCGCTTACGCAGAAAGGGCAACGCCCCCATCCGAACTGGCGGATACAATTATTGCTATCGGCACGGGGGGACTTTCGGTGTTCATTAAAGAGGGTATCAGCGCAATACTTGGTCCGTTTGATGAACGGAGATTTGAACTTCAGAAGTGCAGCGAGGCCATGAAAGAGGGATGGGCATACCTTTCTCGCAACAAAGGGCAGATGTTTGGTAAGGATAAACAGGAAGCCTTTGAAGCCCTCAAGAGAGCATCAGAGTGTCTTCACGAGGCATGGGACAGGTGGAAAAGTGCAAGAAGTGAGGCGATTGAGCGATACCATAGTGAGAGGCGGGCGGCTTGGGAAGCACGACAAGCTAGAAGGGAGGCATGGATAGCTAAGAAAGAAGCGTGGGAGGAACGGATGAGAGAAAACATTTCCAGATTGGAGGATCGTCTTGATCGTCTTGAGAGCGCGCTGGCCCACAGGCAAGGTAATCTATCCAAGCTTGAGGACATGAGAGACTCGGCACGGTCTGATTCCTACCAGGACCAGGTAGACGGGTGGATTGGGGAGGAGAATGAGCGCATTAGCGACATTGAGCGGAAGATTGACCAGATCAAAGGGTGGATATCGGACGCGGAGGCGAAACTCCGATGAACGAAGATGAGCATGGTGTCCAGCTATGAGACTTGCTGGCGGAGGTAACACGACATAAACGATTCGTGTCTTCTGATACTGAATGCTTGTCCATAAGAGACTGTGTTGCGCGCTGAATGCCATATATTCATCAAGATCTCGTGGTTAACGATGCAATAGCTGAAAATGTGATTGAAGGGGAGTTTCAACAAAAGAAACTCCTTTGAAACCTGCACTAAACACCGGTCACACTTCGCACGATTCCTTGATTATCCGCATTGCACAAGAGCCTGGATTGTTGCTTAGTTGCACACTAAGATGTGTCGTTTCCCTCAACTCTATAGCATGCCTTAAAAGCCGCACAAAGAACTATTGATAATTTCTTTAATACTTAATAAAGTATCATAAAAGTACCACATATGACAATTTTCTTAATAAAAATTTAATAATTGAAGCATATAATAGTACCAAAGTACTATAAGGCGGATATAAGGTAGGTGGTCAAGTGTGTGCGTCAGAGGGTTGCAGTAGTTCCCGCAATGCTCAGCCGAGCACGTATAGAAATGTGACCTCGGCTCTTTTTTCCTGCCACGGCAAAATATACCCTCTCTCGACCCCCGGTGTCATTGCGAGGCGTAGCCGAAGCAATCTCCTCTCCCTTCAAGCGAGAGGTTAGGTGAGGGCGAACATAGAAGACTGAAAAGGAGGCAAAGCAATGAAAAATGGCAAATTGATGGGCAAAATCTTTGGGATGGCGCTGGTATTTGTGATGGTCGGGGCGATGCTTGGCTGGTTGCCACTTTCTGCGCGTGCGGCGGATTCTGACGATTTTCAGGCAACCGCGTACTACTGTGTTTACGAGTCTGAGCTGAATGGCACACAGACGGTGAATAAGACAATTTCGGGTACAGGTTATATACTGAAAGCTTCCTTCCTATTTGGAGGGTATGGGGTTGGGATGCAGGGAACCGGCAGGACGGGGCCAGACGGAGATTACATTCATTATACCGGAGGTGGTGGTGGATTTGTTTCCGTGGATGATCCTGTAGGAGATGCTGTGGTAAGAGCACGCTATGCTGAACTTGGCATAACCGATTTCACTGGCTTCGGCAATATAGGGCTGGCATACCCTGGCGGGGCCACTTACTCTGTAGTTTCAGGGGTTACAGGTGCAAGCGGTCGAACCTTAGTGCCTTGGTACTCCATCGCTGTCGATCCATCAGTAATCCCTCTTGGCAACAGTGGCACATTGTGTTTCAAGAGTGGCACAACACCCGAGGGTGCCGTTGAGATGAAGTTTCGTGCAGATGATACCGGCGGAGCAATAACGGGTAAGCGTATTGATATTTACGTGGGTGAAGGTCAGGCCGCTCTAGCTATGTGGGATGGAACTGGAGGAAACCGCTACGTATGGGTGTGCTACGGCGTCTCCTTGGACCTAATCTTCACAATTGATACTACTGGAAGTATGGCGGATGATATTGATGCAGTTAAAGCATCGGCATCAGCAATAGTCGATAAAGTCCGTGAAGACATACCTTGTGCCAGAATAGCTGTGGTAGATTACAGGGACTTTGCCGTAGATCCCTATGGTGGAGCAGGAGATTATCCATTTAATGATGTCTTATCATTCTCTACCGATAAATCTGCCATAATTGCAGCCATTCAAGGTCTGACATTAGGTTGGGGAGCTGACTGGAGAGAATCCGTTTATTCAGCTTTAATGCATTCTATTGACGCCACATCTTTAGGAGGGTGGAGGGGCAGGGATCAAGCAGCAAAAGTAATAATACTCATGGGTGACGCCCCTCCACACGACCCAGAACCTATTTCTGGCTATACTTTGAGTTCAGTAGTAACCGCTGCAGAGAATGCCGATCCGGTAATTATTTATCCAATACAAATTGGAGGAACTGTAGAGAAATTTGAGGAATTAGCCGATCAGACGGGGGGCAAAGCTTTCACGGCTGAAAGTGCCAGTGAAGTTGTAGATGCAATTTTAGAGGCATTGGAAGAAATCAAAACAAAACCTGTAGCAGACGCAAATGGGCCTTACTTAGGATATGTGGATTATCCAATAACCTTTGATGGTACAGGTTCTTATGACTTAGATGGAACGATTGTCAGCTACGAATGGGACCTTGATGACGATGGAGAATTTGACGACGCAACTGGACCAACGCCCTCGAAAACATGGGGCACTGCATATTTCGGGAATATCAGTCTTAAAGTAATGGATAACGATGGTTTACAGGACACCGATTTTGCAATATTAACAGTAGAAGTGCCACCAAACCAACCCCCAGTCGCCGATGCTGGCCCAGACCAGAAGGTCTATGTAACTCCACCAGCTACCACAGCTATGGTTACCTTTGATGGCTCAGGTTCCTATGATGCAGATGGCGATCCGCTAACCTATGAATGGAGTTGGGGTAGCAATATTGCCCACGGTGTAAATCCAGCAGTAGAGCTTCCTTTGGGGACTACTACTATCACTTTGGTGGTAAACGATGGCAAGGTAGATTCAGAGCCTGATACAATTGACATTACATTGCGTTCCAGGGGGTGCTTCATCGCCACCGCCGCTTACGGCACCCCAATGGCAGAGGAAATAGAAATTCTCCGTGAGTTCAGAGATGAATACCTGCTGATTAACTCTGCAGGACGAGCCTTGGTAGATGTCTACTACAGGGTCAGCCCACCAATAGCCGAGTTCATAACTGAGCATCCCAGCCTGAAGCCAATAGTGAGGGCTGGGCTAGTGCCCGCTGTGGCCATGAGCACCATAGCCGTCAACACCACTCCAGCCGAGAAGAC
>CAZPQB010000150.1:0-5945 GCA_964588605.1 uncultured Dehalococcoidaceae bacterium
CTACCAAGTACGCTGATATTTATCCTGCTGAATATATTGGACGCGTGGCTGACAACGCAGCTATTGACTCTCGGCGGCGTCGA
Source organism: uncultured Dehalococcoidaceae bacterium (assembly GCA_964588605.1). GTDB lineage: Bacteria > Chloroflexota > Dehalococcoidia > Dehalococcoidales > RBG-16-60-22 > CAZLEY01. The sequence continues at coordinate 84 of CAZPQB010000150.1, forward strand.
GGTCGTCTGGTGGTCATCTCACTTTAACAGCAACATGCTGATAAAGGGAGTCCTTGCCTTACTGATATCCGCTGTTCTGATTCGCCTGGGTAAGGCGAAGATGCTGAGGTGGCTTAATATCGGCATGGTGTTTGTGGTCTTGTCCAACGGACTCTGTTTCCTGGGTTATTTAAGCTCATGGCTCTACTGGCAGAGTCAAATAGCCACTTATCCGTAGCAATATTCAGGAACAGAAAAAACCTGGTTGTCCATCCCCTGGGTTTGTTTAAATTATCCAGTCAAAAGGGTGTATCGCTTCATTGAACAATCTGGCTTATCGTGACATAGCTATATCAAGGCTTAACTATCTGATGAATACTAAGCGTTTTCCAAACGGCAGGGGAAGTGTAAGAGACTTTATCCATAGTCCACAATCGTCGAGTGATAAAATGAACCCGGAAGCGTATCCAAGTGGTGATTTTATACCAGCTTAGGGAGCACTTTTTCCAACAGACCCGATATCTCTTTCGCACATTCTAGGTAGGATCCGAGCGTATCGCCGAACGGATCAGCTATATCTCCGGTTCCTCCGGCGTATTCTTTCAGAGTCCAGGTATTCTCTTGCGGTAGTCCCTTTTTCATTGCTGCTTCCATGACCAGAATTAAATCTGCCTGTTCCACCATGCTAGGCGTCAGTTTTTTAGCTTTATGGGAAGACAGTAAGTCTTCTCCAAGTAACTGCTTGATTGCTTCTCTGGCGTTAGTGCTCGCTCGCTCACAAGTCGGATAGCCATAGGCAGCGGAGTCAATCAGATGCACGTCGCCTTTACCTGCTGCCTTGAGTTTTTGCTCAAGAATAACTTGCGCCATCGGCGACCGGCAAGTATTACCACCGCAAACAAACAATATTTTCTTTTTTAGGTCGTCCATTTTTTACTACTTACACCCCACAGACACGTTTACGTTAGCTTAGCTCATAATTGAAGAAAATGGTCTGGTCCGGCGCTAGTACCAATAATTTCACTTCCTCCACCGGGATTTGCAGTAACCGTGCAGAGGAATGTAAGATGTTCGTATATCTCCAAAGGCCGATGCATCTCCTCGAGGAATTTCCGGCTTTCGTATTGATGTAATGAGGACTCCAGGCACATATCAATATTATCCCACATTATTAGTAAAGGTTGCCCATGTTTTAAGCCTTTTTCTAATAGGGTGGTGATAAGTTTCCTTAATATACTCGTTGGAACGCTGTTTCCTTCTTCTGCTCCCTCCATGCAAACTTGCAGATAGCTTTTCTCATGCACACTCTGACCAAGTCCGTGGAGCTCACTGGGCAAGTCCAATATCGCTGCAGTATCCTCGGCTATATGAGAAACCAGAGTTAGGAGGTCGGTCTTACCGCTCGCATCAGGACCCTCGATCACCAGGAAACCATGGCCGTCACCGAATGCTAGCCTCATCAGTATCTTCTGTAATGCTTCCTGCCACTTTCTTCCATAGGTATACATGCCATTGCACCCCCGGGTTATTTTTTACTTACACAGCCTTGAAATACCCACATTATAGCACCGAATGTTCCTAACTGGAACATTTATTCCTCTTTTTTCCCATAAAATTCAACCGAATGTCGCGCAGGAATATTATTGGCGAACGAGTAAGGCTTGCCCGAGAAAGGGCGAAGCCAGTTATCACCCAAGCGGACCTAGCGGCAAGACTCCAGGTCGAAGGCCTGCGGATGGAACGTGTCACGATCTCGAAAATAGAGACCGGTTATCGTGAAGTTACCGACCTCGAAGCCATGGCCATAGCTCAAGCACTTGGAGTAACAATCAGCTGGCTGATGGGAGAGGGAAAAGATAGGCCGGATAATACAGCTTAATCGTCTTTAAAAATGTCTTTTATCGGCGAATATTTCTCGTGTTGCAGCTTCAAGTCTTCTGCCTTCAGGTGAATGTACTTTTGCGTGGTATGGAAGCTCTCGTGCCCCAGTATTTCCTTTAAGGCAGAGGGAGACCCGCCGTTAGCTATAAACGTTGTGCCAAACGTATGCCTGAACAGGTGGGGATGGCATTCTACGCCGACCTTTTTTGCCAGGCGCCGTACCGCCTGTTGCACGCTGCCGATAGTTAAGTGATTGCCATATTTATCCGGAAACAAGTAGTCTGATTCTACGTTGCACAATTTATTTCTTGACCCATCCTTGAACTTGATAAGAGCCTTCCGGGTCCTGGAGCTAAACGGGACCTCCCTTTGTTTCTGACCTTTTCCGGTTACGGTGATTATTCTCTGCTGAAAATCGACCTCCGTTATCTTGATTACGACGGTTTCCCCTATCCTGGTGCCGGTATCAATAAACGTTAACAAAATGCAAAATAGTCTTTCACCTTCGGGGGTCGACTTATCAACTGCGTTAAGCAGTGTCTTCATGTTGGCTACGGTAATAGTCTGGATCAGGTTCTTGGGCACTTTTGGAAGCGGGAATTTTGCCAGCGGATTCTCTGAAATGATGCCATCCTTCAGGAGCGTATTCCAGAAGGCTTTTATGGCACGTACAACCCCCTGGATAGAGAATGGAGACAGTTTACCCTTGTCCTTAATATACTTATTGTTTGGCCACCGGTCGCGCTCTTGGAGGTAGAGGAGATAAGCATTAAGCTCCTGAGAGCCCAGTTGTTCGATTGGCTTCAACATGTTATTGTCAGAGAGAAAGCCATAGTATTCTCTCAGGATATCCGCATACCAATCAATCGTCTTTTGGCTGCGCATGAGCGCTTTCAGGCGCAGTGCGTAGTTATTCAGCAGATCATCGACCCAACAGTTGCTGAAGGTTGAAGGTTTTAGTTTTTCTTCCATCTGGCCCTCCGCCAAACAGAAAAGCGGAAAGCAACACCACGGGTTAAAAGATTCCCGCTCGTATCGCCTCCGCCTTTTTATATATATTGGCGAAGAACCGCTATTCAGTTGTTACAACTATTATAACGCTTATGCCAAGCAATTACAAGTGTGAATTAGTTTCAAGCTTAATACAACTATGGTTTGTTAGTGCCTTCCCACGGGTAAATATTGTTTGAGATACGAGGCCCAACCTTGGCAGCGAACACCTTATCCGTCTCCATTCTCGCTTTTATGGCTTCCGGCGACCGGTAATCAGGAACAAACTTCAGGGCTGTCGGCGGCACCGTTACAGCTACACCGGTAACTTCTGCCTCAATAGGTTTCACCTCCGGCCCTATTTCCCCAGAAGTTATCTCCGGCTCTGAAGAGATAGGCTGGTGCGGTTCTTCGGGGTGCCCCAGCGCGCTGTACAGTTGCTCGTACATTTTATTGAGCTCGTCCATAATCTTTGCCTGCTCATACTCGAATTTCGGCACGAACTTATCACTCACCAGCGGCACCAGGTATTTTGCCAGCCTCTCCCGCGCCTTGTCCATAGCTACTCCGCAATCTTCCAGGGGAATGTGAAGCACCGGCACCGGGCACTGGCAGAGTACTTTGCCTTCACTATCCACCACCTGCTTCGTTTTTTTACCCGACCGTGCCATCCACACGCCGTTAATTGTCTCTGCGAACCGTTCAAAATCGTAGTCGCTCATTGCCTCCGGGTTCTGCAGGAATGCCAGGACAAGCCACCCAGTGTAGATATCTTCGGCATGCTGGTGTTTCACGATTTTCAATTCACCCAGCTGCAGTTTAGTTTCTTCTAACTGCTTATCAAGCGCCTTTTTCCCTTCCATCATCGCATATACGTGGCCAGCCAGCAGGTCGTTATGCTTATGGAGAGCGGTATCGACTAACTCAAGATTATGCTTTTCTTTTTTGAGCAGCGGGATATTTTCTTCAAGCTTCTCGTTCTCTTTCTTCATGCTTTTATTATATGCAGTTAATGAGGCGGTTTCGGCTATACTCTTGGAAATTTTTACCTTCTCGTCTTCACTCAGCCCCTTCTCGGAGAATTCTCCCTCGAAGATAGCTATTGCCGTGTTTACCTTGTCCCAGTTGAGCTGGTTCTGGACCATGAAATCGTCTAGTTCTTCCGAGGCTGCTTTCTTTGTCTGGTTAATGGCTTCGAGCTCGCCTTCCGCTTTTTCTTTTAGTTTGACCGTGTCTGCCATTTCTGCCTCGAGATTATTCAGCGCCTGGGAGGTATTTTTATATTCAGCGACGAGACTCGAACAATCTAAACCGGTGACCATTTCCATCTGACTCAGCTCCAGGGCTGCCGAGACAAGGGGCTTCATAGTGGTGGGCTCCGTGGCGATATCGTAGACAATATCCAACCAGTCTTCGACCTGGTCCACGCCGACACCCATCTCCGCCAGCTTCTTATCGATTGCCACGTACATCTGGAGCTTCTTCACAGTAGTATGCTGCTTTCGAATGTCGACTGCCAGCTCGCGGAGTGCGTCCATGTACTCGCTAAGGGGAATCTGCAATTCACCGTTCCTGAAGTCATCAATGATATTAACCACAGACCCCTTGGCGATTGCCAACTCTAAGGCAATTTCATCATAAGTGTACCCAGCAAAAAACAGCTTGATTACTTTGAGCTTTTTATTAAGGCCTATCTCCTTCATTTTTTCCTCCTTACAAAGATACTGGTCACAGGAATGTTAGTATCTGCACTTGACCATTTGAGTGAACGACTATTTGACCGAAAGCGACTAGAAGACAGTATTCATAGGTCCAACCTCCTTTCTTTTGGTGAATTTAATCCACAGGTGGCTTATTGCCGCAGGAACCGGTAGATACCGCGGTTCTCGGCCATATTATCGACCGGGGAGAAGCGCTGGTGCTGCTTTTTCAAGTCGATGGCAAACAGGTTGAGGTAAGCCCTTACCGAAGCCAAGCTTGAGTGCCCCAATATTCTTTGTAGTGAAAAAATATCGCCGCCGTTAATAAGATATGTCTTGGCAAAGGTGTGGCGTAGCGTGTGGGGTGAGCACCTGACGCCGGTAATACCAGCCTCTCTCCCGCACCGCCGGAGCATCTGCTGGACACCGTTCCGGGTGAGCGGCAGCCCGTCACAGCTGAGGAACAGCCTGGTTATCTTCCCCGATACAGGCTGTGGCCTCGATTGGTGCATATACTTCCAGAGAACCTTTTGCACCACCGAGCCTATTGGTACCAGCCGCTCCCTACTCCCCTTGCCGGACCTGACCCTGAGATAGCCCTCTACCAAGTTTACGTCTACAAGGTCTACGTTCACCAGTTCGGAGACCCTGATGCCGCAGTCCAACATCACGAGTAGCATGGCGAGGTTGCGGGTGCCTGTCCCGTTCTCACGCTGGCAGGCTGCGGCCAGCCTGGCAATCTGCTCGGGTGTGAAACTGTTTATTATCTTGATGGGTGCCTTGGGTACCGCCACACCCGCCATGACGTTGGATTCGGTATATCCTTCTCTCACCGCCCATGAAAAGAATGACTTGAGGGTGCGGACATAGCCCTGTACGGTAAATACTGATAAGAGCTTCCCTTTGTGTGGCGTCCTCGCTTCTGCCTGCAGATACAGTACGAAAGCCCTGATGTGATTCCTGGTAATCTGATATAGGTCGGTTGGGAACCCATTTGCTTCAAGGAACCGATGGAACCTCATGAGAAAAGCGATGTACCATTCCACTGTTCTAGGGCTTTTGCCTTCCGCCTGACAGGATAGTTTGAATCCATTGATAAGACTCTCAAGTGCTAAATTGCTGGTTTCCATTTTGGCCTCCTTTATAAAATCAGGTTGACATTACCTGAAATAGTCAGGTTGACACTTCCGTCGAGGCCAATAAAAAATCGGCCTCTTTTTAGGCCGATTCCAGCTATTTTAGCTTCGATTTCTAGTTTTAAGTAGGCCGTACAGGTCTCGAACCTGTGACACCCTGATTAAAAGTCAGGTGC
>CAZPQB010000151.1:0-5924 GCA_964588605.1 uncultured Dehalococcoidaceae bacterium
ACTATTGAAGTCGACGGCCAGACCAGGAAAATAGGCATCACCCGCGTCCACCTTGAGGAAGATACCGCCAAGCTGCTGCACCGTTCTTCCCCCGACGGCGCCGACTACAGCCTCGTGGATGTCAACCGCGCCGGCTGCCCCCTGATGGAAATCGTCGGTGAGCCTGATTTACGCTCGCCGGAAGAAGCGCGGCAGTACCTCATCAAGCTGCGCAGCATTCTGCAGTACCTGGGTGTCTCTACCGGCAACATGGAGGAAGGCAGCTTTCGCTGCGATGCCAATATCAGCCTTCTCCCCGAAGGAAGTTCGGAATATACCGCCAAGGTGGAAGTCAAGAACATGAACAGCTTTAAGGCGGTCTACCTGGCTATGGAGTACGAAGCCCAGCGACAGCGCAGGGCGGCCGCCGAGGGTAAGAAACTCGTCCAGGAAACGAGGGGCTGGGTGGAGGAAAAAGGCAAGACCGTTTCCCAGCGCAGCAAGGAGTACGCGCACGACTACCGTTACTTCCCCGAGCCGGACCTCCCGCCGCTCACTATCGGACGCGACTGGGTGGAAGCCGTAAGAAAGAAGCTTCCCGAGCTGCCCGAAGCCCGGCGCGACCGCTTCATGTCCGAATACGGCCTGCCCAAATATGATGCCGATTTACTTACCGGGAATAAAGCCATGGCCGACTACTTCGAAGAGAGTGTTGGTAAAGACGTAAAACCGAAAGAGATAAGTAACTTGCTCCTGGGCGCGGCCACCAGTATCTTAAACGCCAATAACATTGACATACAAGAATTCAGGCAAAAGGTTCCCCCGGCACAAACGACCAGAATAGCACAGTTGAACTCTGAAGGTATTATTAATATAACAACTACAAATAAGATGTACGTGTATATTATCGAGACCGGCAAGACCGCCGATGAAATTATCAGCGAACGTGGACTCAGCCAGATTAGCGATACCCAGGAGCTTGAGAAAATAGTTGCGGAAGTGATAAACTCTAATGTACAGCCTGTCGCTGATTACCGGGCCGGGAAAGAAATGGCCCTGAAATTCCTGGTCGGGCAGGTGATGAAGGCAACCAGGGGTCGTGCTAATCCTCAACTGGTAAATGAAGTACTGAAGCAGAAGCTTGCCTGAACCGCAAATACGGCAGGCGAAGGATAGGAATGGAAGCTTACTTATACGTTGCCCAGATAGTCGTGGCGGTAGCCCTGATACTGGTTGCCATGCTTCAGGTGCGCGGCGGCGGCCTGGGTGGTATCTTTGGCCAGGCCGACACGGTATACCGTACCAAACGAGGCGTGGAAAAAACACTCTTTCAAATGACCATCGCCCTGGTGGTTATATTTATCATCCTTTCAATTGTCTCCCTCCAGGTTAGCCGTTAATTTACGGTATAATAAAAAATGAGTGCCATAATTACCCTGACCACCGATTTCGGCCTTGCTGACGCTTACGTAGCGGCTATGAAAGGTGTGATACTCGGCATTAATCCTGAGGTAAAGCTGGTTGATATCTGCCACTCTATTAAACCCCAGAATATCGCCGAAGCTGCCTTTGTCCTGAGCACAGCCTGTGAGTTCTTTCCCCACCGCACCATTCACCTGGTGGTCGTCGACCCCGGGGTGGGCACCGAAAGAAAGGCTATCATCCTGAGGACACCCGCTGCTGACTTCATCGCACCGGACAACAGTGTCCTCAGCTACATTATCCAGCGGTATTCCACCCGACCCGCCGAGGGTAACCGGCAGGTATTGGAGCCGGGGACCGGTCTTGAGGCTATAGCCATCACCAGGCCACAGTTCTGGCGGTCACCCGTCAGTCCCACCTTTCACGGACGTGATATCTTCGCCCCGGTAGCCGCCCGCCTTTCTCTGGGCATAACCCCCGCTGATTTCGGAGAATCCATAGATACGCTAACGGTGCTTCCGTTACCCCGTCCCCGTCAGAACCCGGATGGTACACTGGTAGGGCATATCCTGCACATTGATAATTTCGGCAACCTGGTTACTAATATCAGGAGTGCTGACCTGCCGTCGAAAGTTCAGTCGTTGACGATTGATGTCGGCAATGAGACAATCTCCGGATTGAGTCACACCTATGGCTCTACCGGGGGACTGCTGGCGCTCATCGGTAGCTCTGACTACCTGGAAATATCCCTCCATGAGGGTGATGCCCGTGCCTTTCTCAACGCCAGCGTAGGTGACGAGGTTAAAATTAGGGGGCTCAGCCATTAAATTGTCCGTTTTTTCACCCAAATAGTATTGACAAATACCATTATGTTTGCTACGCTGCTTGGCAGGACTATGAAGGAGGTGCGGAAATGCAAGCGTACTGCATGAAATGTAGGAGAAAAGTGGAAATCAAGAACGCGCAATCCGTTACGTTGAAGAATAAACGTCCGGCAACCAAGGGTGTTTGTCCCGTCTGTGGTACCAAGGTATTCCGTATCGGCAAGGGTTAATTTTACCATAGCTTTCCGCTCATCCTGCGTTGTGAAACCAGGTCCATTATCATTTTATTAACTACAGGTATCCTGTAGTCGTTGCACAGCAAGCCTTCTTTGAAATAAGGCTTTCTGAAAAATATATATTTGCATTATTTCACCTGTAGTTGAATATATCATGTTGCCTATCCCATTAATCCAAGCATCATCTTCTATTCTCTCTTATCTTCTCCCACCCGCCACCTCCTTAATGTTATTCCCCACAAACGCCCCTCCCTTCAGTAATTTTCTTTCCCACCCTGCCCACCCCCTATCATCGGCGGCTAATCCACTAATATCCTCCTCCCCAGTCTCCCCCTTTGAAAAAGGGGGATTAAGGGAGATTTTATTCCCCCACCCCCTAGGGCATAACCTTTAATGACTAAGCCGTCGAAACACCATAAGAACCAGCCATGCCTATCCGTTGCGCTGGATACGCTTTCTATGTCATAATGAATGTGAAAGTGCACCCTGAGTACTATATCCATTGTCTGGCGTCAGCCATAATCTGCATCCGTTCATAACAGGAGGAACAGCATGGCTCAGGTTCTCCCGACCAAGCAGAGTATGCTTTCGTGGCTTACCCTGTTCCGCCTGGGAGCTACGGCACGCGGCGTTCTCCCCTTCATCCTCGGCGCCGTCATTGCCTGGAGCCAGGGGAGTCCTATCGACTGGCTGATACTGCTCCTTTCGTCTATAGCCGTAATCTGCATCATGCTGATGACCTTCCTGATTAATGAGTATTATGACTATGAGACTGACATGGCCAACAAAGAATATCACATGCTTTCCGGTGGTAGCCGGGTATTGCCTATGGGACTTATCCCCCGCCATTACTCTATAATCGCTGCCCATGTCTTCCTGACCATCGCCATAATCATCGGCCTTATTTTGCATTTCCATTTCAAGACTGGCCCTCTTACCATACCCCTCGGGGCGATAGCTATTATCATCGGCTACTTCTACACGTCCAAGCCTTTTCAATGGTCGTACCACGGCCTGGGTGAAATCAGTATCTGGTTTACCTGCGGCTGGCTGGCCACCATCACCGGATACTACCTTCAGACGGGACACCTCGATGCCGTGGCCACTCTCGCCTCACTGCCCGGGGCCACCAGCGTCTTTCTGGTCATACTGATTAATGAGGTCCCCGATATCAAGTCCGACAGGCTCTCCGGAAAGAATAATCTGGCAGTCAGGCTCGGCCGGGAAAGGACCGGTATCCTTTATGCCGTCCTCCTCATCCTGTGCTTTGTTAATATCCTTGTTATCGTCTTCTTCGGCGTTCCCCAGATTAGCGCTTACCTCTCAATCATCCTGCTCCCGTTTATTATCTGGAATATCTTTACCATCAGAAGGAAAGGTCTGGCCAGCCGAGATATACAGCAGTCTCTAAGCCTGAGCACCATGGTCTTTGACCACCTGATAACCATCATCTATGCCATCAGTTTTATCGTGGCTGGCCTCGGTATGTTAGAAATAAGGATCGACTACCTGTTGATACTGTCGGCCGCTTTCATTATTGTTTTTGGACTGGAAGGACTCGGTGTAGCTTGTTCAAGAATGGTTCTCCAAGAGTAAAAGCTTTTTATAATCCACCCACGCTGCTGCTTCGGCAGGCGGCCAGTGCTATTTACTTCAGCCATCTCGTCGGCTGGAAAAAGCTCTTTCCCTGGCTTATGAAGGGGAAAAAGACGCTTCCCACCGCCGCGGGTGCCATCGGTATGGGCTGTATCGGCTTCCCCATACATCCGGTCTGGGAAGTGACCAATGCCTGCAACCTCAAATGCAAGCAGTGTCATGCCTGCTCAGGCCATCAGATGCCCAGCGAGCTTGATACTGAGGAAGGTAAGAGGTTGCTGGACAGCATGGCCAGCATCGATGAGTTCCGCATGCTTGCCTTCGGCGGCGGCGAGCCGCTGGTCCGGCCGGATATCGTCGAGCTGGTAGCCTACGCCCGCAGTCTGGGACTCGAAATATCCATCGCTACCAACGGCACCCTGCTTACCACAGAACTGGCTAAAGAGTTCAAGAAGCTGGGAGTTACCAATATAGCCGTGGGACTTAATGCCAATGATGAAGAGATTCATGACGGCATAACCAATGTCCCCGGCTCATTTATCGCCAGCCGGAATGCCGCGTACGCCACTGTGGAAGCCGGGATGAATTTGCAGATTAACACCACCGTGATGCAGGAAAACCGCTCGGCCATCCCCGGCCTCCTGGATTTCGCCTCCGAGGTTAATGCTCAGATTGTCCTGCTGTATCAGCTGGTCCCGGAGGGGAGGGGTGAGGAGGATATGGAGCTGTCTATCAGGGACTACAAAGCCCTGACCGAGATGGTAGCCGATAAGCAGAGAACGAACCGGTCAATCATAGAGCCGACCTGTTCCCCGCAGTACTGGGCTTACCTGATGAGCCGGAACCGTGACGGCCATAAACCTTCTGGACTATCAATGAAACTGGCGGAGACTCTTTTCAAGGGGTGTGTCGCTGGCAGCGGCCTGTGTTACGTCAAGCCCAACGGCGATGTCTGGCCCTGCCCCTTCGTCCCTATCAGCGCCGGTAACGTCCGCGACCATCCCCTGGAGCACCTCTGGTATTATTCGGACTTGTTCAACAGCCTGCGCGATAGGGATAAGCTGACGGGTGAAAAGTGCTCTTCCTGCCGCTATAAATATATGTGTGGCGGCTGTCGTGGTCGGGCTTATGCCCATTCCGGCGATTACCTGGGGGACGACCCCCTGTGTTTCCTTTATTCCGATACCACCACTCCGGTGCCATAGGCGAGCACCTCTGCGGCATTCTGCATTATCATTGAGGTGGAAAATCGCATACTGATTATGGCGTTGGCGCCCTGCCGTTCCGCATCCTCAACCATCCTCTGGATGGCTTCTTCTCTGGCCTCCGCCATCATCTGGGTATATTCGGTAATCTCGCCGCCGGCTAGCCCCCTGAAAGTCGCCATGATATCCTTGCCGATATGCTTGGCCCGGATGGTGCTTCCCTTGACTGTGCCTATTGTCTTTTTCACTGCTTTGCCTTCAATCTTCTCAGTGGTGGTGATAATCATCTTTCAACCCCCTTAAAGTCCTCGTCTTTTGCCTTCACAATCCTGTCCCTGATGGCCACGATTATGAGTATCAGCACCCCCACCCCCACCACCCCCACAGCTATCCTTATCAGTAGCGGAATATCACTGGCGGTGAAGAAACCCTCTACCGCCCATCCGATAACAGCCAGAATACCGATTCCTATTAAAATAAAGGCGACATTCTGCCACATAACAAGCCTCCAGTTTTTATATAGGTAACCCGCCCCCCACATCCCCCTCTTAGATATCTTTTCCCACCCACCGCCCTCATGCCATCGTTGCCCTGGCCCGCAGTTCCTCCCCCACCCCGTTTCCCCCTCATTATTTAGCCGTCATTGCGAGGAGCGTAGCGAC
>CAZPQB010000152.1:0-5844 GCA_964588605.1 uncultured Dehalococcoidaceae bacterium
TCTTTCATTAATGGCATACCATAATTGCTCTTAATTATAAAAGGCATCCGCCTTATCCCGTATGCTTTAGCCCCACCCCGCCCCTTTTTCATTTGCCTCGCCACCCCGCCCCCTTCTGAGATATCTTTTCCCACCTTTATCCTTCACAAGTGAAGGACCGCCGCCCTCGTGGCATCTTCGGCTTATCCCGCAGGTTTCCCACCCCAACCCCATAAAAAAAGGGGAAGCACCAGCGCTTCCCCTGACTTTCAGTCGTTCTTGACTGCTCCCAATAACTTCTCTTACTTTTTAATAATGTCTGTAATTGTCTAATACTCTCTTGATTTAATCAATTTGTAGGTAGCGCAAATACATCATCGGGTAACTCACTCAGTGCTTCTAATAGGCCTTGTTCATCTGCAGGTGGCTTATTAATTTTTACTTCATCTGGCATGAGTGGTTCTAAATATGCATACAATTCACTTAAAGCGAAGTTATTTCTTAACTGTATCACTCTAACTTCGTGTCGTGCTGCATTTCTTGGAACTTGCGATTTTGGACCTAAAATGTCCACAAGAACGATCCCATTTCTTCCGACACGACCTAATTTATCCTCAGATACTTCTTGATTACCTGTCCCAATCAAAGCAATATCTATTCTAACCTTAGCACGTCTAGTTAAAATTTCGGCGTCTATTTCACGATCTACCTCTTGATCACGCCCTACATTTAGCCAGAAGTGTTCACCTTCTTTTAAGCCTAGTAATCTCAATGCTGCGCGTGCTATAGCTTTTTCGAGACGCTTTCCGGCTATAGCCTTCTTTGAACCTCTGATAGTCAATACAGCAGCACCCCCTACTTGAAGTAACCAGATGCTATCACTTGGTGATAAATGTACTTTGTTCAATTCCTCACTTGACAGTTCGATTACGCTTGGTTCCCATTCCAATTGTTCTACCACTTCATCTGTTGCTTTTTTCACCATGCTTTGATAGTCCTTGTGCATATTTACTTTTATTCCAAGATTCTGCGCAGTCTTCTGTGTCAATCCCAGAAGCCATAGTTTAAGCCATTTCTGTTCCTGTGAGGCCTTTCTCTTAGGAATGGAAGCATAAAGTTTTTCTTTCCAATCATCACCAAACATAATACAAGCGCGATGTGATAAATTGAGAATCCATCCGACAAAAACAGATATTGCTTGTCTTGTTGGCTTTTCGGTAAGATTTCTATAGTTTTTACCTGTAAACAGAGCTACGACAATTTCTCTAACCTCAGTAGGTGAATAAAAGGCAGCTGCTTGATTTATACTATCTCTAATTTCAGATATCTTAAAATCAAAATAGTCTATGTTGTTCTCTGGCGTCATTATTTAACTCCCTGACTGCTATATCACAGTATTTCTTTTCAATGTCTATAAGATAGAATTGCCTTCTGCATTTTATTGCCGCCTTTCCTACTGTACCAATTCCAGAAAATGGGTCTAATACCATATCACCTTTAAATGAGTAATAAGTAATTAATTTTTTAATTATTTCTACTGGGAACGTTGCAGGATGATTTGAATTATGCGATGGCTTTTCATACCACAAGTTTGTAACTTCATATCCATCTTCAATTTTTGACTGTTTTACAGCAGCTTTATCAGAGTGATTTTTTATATTCCAATCAATTAGCTTCTCTGTTTTCTTTCGATAAACAAGAAAGTACTCTGTTATAGGAACTGGTTTGTACTGTAATGGATTACGATCTGCCGCAAAACGTCGTCCTCTACCTGTATTCCAACCAGCTCCAGCAGGTTTTGCCCAAATAATATCATCAAGGAATTCGAACCCAATTTCCTCTAATAAGTTATTTATATGAAAAGGTACAGGTATTCGTTTACTCGATTTGTTCCTAGAAGGTCTTCTAATTAGAACAGGTGATGCGTTAACGATGATAAATCTACCTTCTTTTAAAGTCCTATAACATTGCTTGAATACTTCTCTTAGAAGTGACAAATATTCTTCATAATCAGAGTATTCGCTATATTGCGGTTTTGCGTTGTAATATGGTGGTGAAGTTATTACAAGTCCAAAATAATCTTCCGGTAGACTTCTCAATACAACCCTGGCATCACCACAGACTACTACTGAATTACCAATATTTGTATATCTAGGCTCAACCTGTGATTTATTAACGCGTTCTGAATACGAACTATCCTCAGGATATAATCTGGATAATATTACTTCTTTCTTTGTTGCTTGGATAATCTCCCCGTCACAACACTTTATCATCAATTCACCGACCACTTGACCTTTTTTACTTATTAAGGCCACCCTCCATGCTTCATATCTATCATCAACTTCTGGCAAACCCATACTAATTTGGGACTCATCAATGTTATCCTTTAGCCATTTTTTTACTATCTCTCTGGCCCCAGATGCAGTATGTACTTTTTCCCCATTTCCGTTATCATTTTTAGAAGCGAAACGAACTGCAAGCCTATTTACACTTCGCTTTTTCAGTTCAAATATTTCTCTATTTTTTGAATCGTCTGTGATTTCAGCTTTTCTAAATGTATCCATTTTACCTTCTTTGTGATGCATTATATCAATTTTTTGTTAATAAGTATAATATCTAAAATTGTATTTTCTTACCTTACCCCCCACCCCCCCCAATCCTATCTTTTTACCAACCTGTTCGTTATAATATATGCACAGGGTAACACCATAATTTCTGGCTGGGCGCAATAAATATTTAACCGCCGTCCGGCCGACCGGGGAGTTGTCAGGTGCAAGATGAGCAAAGCCTTGTCCGCAGAGCGCAGCAGCGTGAACAGGCGGCTTTAACTCAACTATATGAGGAGAACTTCGATAGGATTTATCGCTATATAGTTCTCAAAATAGGAGACAGAACCGAGGCAGAGGATATGACTCAGCAGGTCTTTCTAAATGCCCTTAAGTCTATCTCTTCTTACAAATGGAAGGGCATGCCCTTCTCGGCCTGGCTGTTCCGTATCGCTCATAACCAGATAGTTGACTACTATAGAAAAAAATCGAGGCGGCCCACCGTGCCCCTCGATGAATCGATGGCTATGGGTGGTATCGACCCGATGAAAATGGCCGAAAGAAAGGTGGAAATTGAGCAGATGGCTCAGGCGACTCAAAAGCTGACCAAGGCGCAGCAGGAGGTGATTTCCCTCCGCTTTGCCGGCGATTTACCCATCGCCGAGGTCGCCAAAGTCATGGGCAAGAGTGAAGGGGCCATAAAAGCATTGCAGCACAGCGCCATTGTCGCGCTGCGTAAGGTTATGTTGGTAGGAACCGTAACATGAAAAAGGATAAGGATAAAGAAAGAGAATTCGACGACATTCTCGAAGAATGTCTGGGAAGGGTGCTCCGTGGCGAGCCCATAGAAAGCTGTCTCGCCGATTATCCTGAACATGCCCCTGGACTTGGGCCGTTGCTCCAGACCGCCCTCGATACCCGGCAGGCGGCGGCCATCAAACCGCGCCCCGAGTTCCGGGAGAGGGCCTGGTACCAGTTCCAGGCGGCCCTCCGCGACATGGAGCCGAAGGAGCATCGGAGTTTCTTCAGCTGGCAGCCGCGCTGGGTAACTGCCGTCGTCGCCATTTTCGCCGTACTCGTCATTGGCAGTGGCACCGTCGCCGCCGCCGGCAACAGCCTCCCCGACAACCCATTGTACAGCGTCAAGCTCGCCACTGAGGCCGTGCGGCTGGCCTTCACCCCCTCTGACCTCGGCAAAGCCGAGTTATATGCCCAATTTGCCGATAAAAGGGTCGACGAAATTATCGCCATGGCTGATAAAGGCAATAATGAACAGGTGGAGAAGGCCACCGAGCGCATGAACAACCAGCTGGTCGCTATGGTCAACCTTGTCGGGCCTGAGGAAGAAGCGTTAGGGGAGTGGGGGCTGGCCACATCTGAAGCTGAAAAACCCCCCGTAGCCCCCCAGGAAGCACCTCAACCACGGGCAGAGGAAGCACCTATGCTGACGGCGGAGGAACCAGTACCAGTGCCAACGCCGACTCCAGCGCCCGAACCAGTTCCGGTGCCTGCTCCAGCACCAGCACCGACTCCCGCGCCAGCGCCTGTAGAGAAAATACCCAGCGCTCAGGTGGAACAGGTACCAGCCAAGGCTGGAGAGCCAGCGCCGGTAGTAGCCCCGAAGGTGGACCTGTCGTCGGCTAATGCGCAGCAGGCTCAGGTTGATGAACATGATATTGAGTACGCTGAGGCTGATAGACATGAAAAGCTTAGGCAGCTTTTGCTTCGCCAGGCCCTGGAAAACCCGGAAGCCCTGCGGGAAGTGCTGGAAAAAGTCCCCGAATCCATGAGGGCTGACTTGCTTGCGGCGATTGAACAGGCTGTTAATTCCTATGACCTGGCCCTCAAGAACCTGGAAAAATAACCCGGAGTTACCCCGCCCATCTTTTTATTCCTCATGGGAATCAGTGTCTCAACTAACGAAGTGGTGTCTTTTTCGTTATATATAGTAGGAAAATAAGAGGAGGTTAATCATGAAGAAACTTTGGTTGGCAGTAATAGGTGTGGTATTGATTTTAGCGGTGGTCGGTATATCTGGTTGTAGCTCGGAGGGTGTCAAGCTCAACACGGAAAACGGCGAGCTAAAGATCAACCTGAACAGCCAGCAGGAAGGAATCTGGGTTAATGGAACTGGTAAGGTCATGGCGGTTCCCGATGTGGCCATCCTCAGTTTGGGTATTGAAGCCCAGGCTACCAGTGTCGCCGAGGCTCAAGACCAGGCGGCTGAAGCCATGGCTGAAGTGATAGAAGCCCTGAAAGACCAGGGCGTGGCCGAAAAGGATATTCAGACCCAATATTTCAGCATCCAGCGGGTAACCAGGTGGGATGAAGACAAATACCAGGAGACTGTGATTGGCTATCGGGTGACCAATATGGTCACCGCCAAGATAAGGAAGGTTGCCGAGGCCGGTATTGTTATTGATGCCGTCGCTGCTGCTGGAGGCGATTATACCCGTATTAACAGCATCAGCTTCACTGTGGATGACCCTTCGCCCTATTACGAGGAAGCCAGGGAAAAGGCAGTGGCTGATGCCGAAGCCAAGGCGAAGCTTCTGGCTGAAGTTGCCGGAGTGAAGCTGGGCAAGCCGTCCTATATCTCGGAGAGCTCCTACGTGCCGAGCCCTATCTATCGTCAGGATTTGGTAGAGGCGGCTGCGGGAGTGCCGGCGGTAGAGACCCCCATCAGCCCCGGTGAGATGGAGATAACTCTTACTGTCCAGTTAGCCTACGCCATTGCAGACTGATGTTCGGAATCTAGTGCGGCGGCATGGAGACAGCCCCGCCTATTGACTTGATTCCCTTACAGTGCCATAATGCATTCAGAAGATTAAAGGGGGAAAAATGAAATCAAAGCTGATCATCATAGGTCTGCTGGCTGTTCTGGTGCTGTCGCTCGTCGCCTGCCAGTCGGGAGCGAAGGAGGAGCCTGTGACGCCGGATGGAGCGGAGCAGCCTGTAGAGATAGACCCGAGTAAATACGCAGCCGCGACCTCGGTGGAGTTTTACACCTGTAGAGATTTTGAGGAACAGAAACATATTACGGATGAAATAAAACTCACTGTTGGTAAGAGTGTGACCGTAATCCTGTGCTCTAATCAGTCAACCGGCTTCCAGTGGAAGGAAGAAGCTGAGATAAGTGACACTAGCGTGGTAAAACAGGTAAAGCATCAGTATATTGCGCCCAGCGGCGACAAGGTCGGGGCGGCGGGACAGGAGAAATTCACCTTCCAGGCACTCAAATCGGGCTCGGCTACCGTTTACTTGGAATACAGCCGACCCTGGGAAGGCGGCGAGCAGGCTGAATGGACCTGTACCCTGA
>CAZPQB010000153.1:0-5822 GCA_964588605.1 uncultured Dehalococcoidaceae bacterium
TATTAGCCATCGCTGTCCAGGAGTTACCACTAATATCATATCTCCAGAACTCGTTGCTGTTATTGCCCCGGAAAGCGTAGACATAATTACCACCATCGAACCGGAGAGCGCCACCGCTGCTAACATTGGCCGGCGCCGCCGCGAGCGTTGTCCAGGTATTGCTGGAGATATTGTATCTCCAGAAGCCGGTGAGGTTGTTCCCCTGGAAGGCGTAAATAGAGTTGGCGCCGTCATAGACGAGAGAGCCACCATCCCCTACCGCGGCCGGAGCGCTGGTCAACGCCGTCCAGGAATTTCCTGATATGCTGTATACCCAGAAGGCGGCCTGTCCATTGCCCTGGAAAGCATACACACTATTATTGGCGGCGAAGGTGACCGAGATGGTGTGGTTAGTCGTCACATTGGTGAAGGTGTATGTGGGCGCTGGTGTCACCGGGGAACCGTCCACCGTCAACGTCGCGATATAGTAGCCGGTGTTCGGTTTCATTGTGAAGGTCTGGCTGGCGCCGTAGGTGACGATGACAACTCCCGAAGGCGATATCGTGCCGTTAGCACCGGCGCTGGCCGTAATCGTAACGGATGTCACGGATGTTGTGAAGCTTAACTCTGAGCCATAGGCTGTGCCATCCCCGACAGCCTGCGTCCTGAAGTAGTAAATAGTCCCCGGATTTAAGCCGGTGAGGTCGAAGTAGAAGGTGCCCGTGGCGCTCATGACCTCCGGCGTCGTCGTGTTGGGGTAAACGCCGGGGCTGGTGCCCCACTGGAAGGAGACACTGACGCTGGTGGCCGTGCCCATGGATGTCAGATTGCCGTTCAATCTGGCGCCGGTGGTGGTGATGTTGGTGGCATCATTGGTCGTGACCGCCGGCGGCGTGGTTGATACAGGGCTGGGTGAGAACTGCGCCGTCCAGCGCATCGACCTCGCCGTGGGCATGCTTGTGGGGGTTACCATTATTGAGATATAATCACCGACGTCAAAGCTCACCGAGTTACTGAGGTCGGAGCCCGTGGTATCCGTGCCCGAGATGTCGCAGGTCACCGCTGTGTCGGCACCGTTCTTACGGACAACAAAAGTGTACGAATTGCCACTGCCGGGGCTTCCATCCAGGTTGACGTAGAAGTTAGATACGGTTCCGGCCACAGGCATGGCCTGCTGAACATCGCTCTCAGTGTCACTTGGGCCGGTATCGAACATGGGTACGTACTGAATCGAGTTGCGGCTTAGGTCGTTCATACCGGTGCCGCCGCCGATGATTGATGCTGGCTGAGATGCGATTGTGGTGCTGAATGTCGCCAATCCAGCATAAAGTGAGTCGGTGACCACGTCACCTGCAGGTAAGTATATCTGCCTTGTTGCCGTACTGTGAATAACGATCTGGCTATCCACTACTTCTACCGTTGTTGCTGCGGTGCTCTTTCCGGCCAGAAGCTGTTCCCAGACCTCTGGATAGAGCGTATCTAGGGTGATTACTACTGATTTAATCTCGGAGGAGCCGGGAGATTGGGAGAGTGGTTTTAACGCAATCGACTCCGTTTCCATAGATGAAAGCGAAGTCAAGCTACCGAGCAAGACCGGTATATAAATCTCATCACCTGCGATTAGAGGCTGCTCATCAGCGGAGGCGATTTCGTCCCCGTAGTCCCTGATTATAACGCCGTGTTCATAGACCAGCTTCGGGCTGTCGATAGTTCCCTGCACTTCATAAGTTATCCGGTTCGAGTTATAGTTCTGGGTAATCGTCGGGTCCCCCGGGGCGTCGAGAGTATATACAATGCTAATCGCCATATCATCTGATGTTAGCGAGCCAGCCACCCCGGTGCCGGGATTAGACAGAAATATCCGGTCAGGATAGCGCACGCCCATGTGGATATTGCTGGACTTTGTCTCCCGAGACACAGCCACATCCTCAACATCCGATTTGAGGGTCATCATGTCGTTATAGACCCTCTCAAGGTACTCGTATTCCACGTCCTTGTTCCAGTCGGGAACGTAGTATGCCTGTACGGTGCCGAATATCGCCGCCGCGATCATAAAAACCAGTATGGCGCCAATCACCGTAGAAACCCCTCTTTCTTCCTGCCATCGGCTCCGAATTTCAACTCTCATCTCGGCCATGCCTCCCGGAACACCTTTAGCATCCTTCCGAGAATATTCTCTTCCTGGCTCCGGAATAAGAAATCGGCAAAAAGGGCTACCATTCCCGCCAGAAAGAGGGCATCGAGAATACTGCCGCCACCTATGGAAACCAGCGTGGGTTTACCCCAGTCGTAGGTGGCCAGTTTGTGCAGGTTAAGGAGGTCGGCTCCCACCAGTACCCCGATGGTCGCCCCGGCATAAGATATGAGGGCCGTATTCAAATCTTCAGCCCCCTTCATTTTCTGGAACATGAAGCTGATTGCCGCCGCCAGAATGGGTGGTATGGCAAAAAGGTAGATAACTACCCCCGTTCCTGGTTGAAAAAAAGTGTAGAGGTAAGTTACGCCACTAATAATGCCTGCAAGGATACAGAACTTACTCCAGGGAATTCGTTTATATATCAACATATTGAGTGTAATCAGGGTGGGGATGAGAAAGCCTACTGCGTTAACCCCGATTACCATATGACCAAGATGGAATATTGGCACATCAAAAACCTTCGCAGTAGCCAGTACCGTGCCGGTTATGCCACCTGAATATCCGCTGATAGTGGTGCCCACAACAGGTAAGGCGGAGAAAAAGGCAAATAGCGGAAAGACCACCAGAAGTATGATCTCTACTAGTGTAAAACCAGCTATGTGGAGATATAACGCCAGAAGTCCGGCAAGGATTAAAATGATAAACATCAAAATAAAAACAAGAAAGAAGTTATTCGTGATTTCAAACATCTCTTGCCTCGCTCCGGCAAAGCCAACCTACATCAATAATGTGTAGGCAATAACGGCTACCACGATAAAGAATACCGAGTGTTTAAGCCCGGCAACCGCCTTCCCTTCACCAATCTTTCCGGTGACAATGCCAGCAAAAAAGCCCTGTATCACCAGGGCGTGGAAGAAAAGCCTGTTGTATAGAGCCAGGTCGTGCTCGGATACGGCAAACTGTCCCAGCCCGCTTGGCAGGGCGGCACCGGCAGCAGTTTCGGCCGCTTTCTGCATCATGGGGAGAAATACGTAGCTCATAATCAGTATCACGGCAAGGAAAACGAAGTAGCTGACGTAACAGACCATAAGATACGGCTTGGTCTCGGAGCTCCTTCTCTTTTCCAGCGCCTTTGTCTGCTCGACATCAGTGGCAACGCCCTTCAGTATGTCGCCTAACTGTCCGCCTATCCTTGATGCCTCAATGAGGGTGAAGATTGTCCTTCGGATAAGCGAGGTGGGGTATTTCCTGGCAAAATCAAGCAAAGCGTCATCAAAAGAAATGCCCCATGAGATAGCATTATCCATCTGCTTTATAGCTGAAGTAAGCGGGCCATACTGCCCTCCCGCGGCGATGTGCATCGCTTCCTCCAGAGTCATCCCCGATTTCACGGACAGGCTGATATCGCGCATCAGGGCAGGAAACTCCGCCTCTAACCTCCTGACTCTATTCGTTTCGTAAAGGTTGAAAAAGCTCGGGGGTACAATAGCCAGGACAAAGGCCAGAATTCCAATATTCATCGGGTCGATACCCAGGTAGAAGGCAATAGTGGCACATACTATCGCGCCTGCGGCCGATATCAAATACAGCAGATACCGTTTCTCCCTCATTGTACAGAGTGGGGATTCAATAAACTGCTGCAGTGTTGATTTCCTTCGGTTATACTCTACCGCTTCAAGAACTATATCCCGGTTCATCCTATTTTATCCCTTCCGGTGTTAGAGAATCGGTAAAGAGCAGAAACATCACCGAGCCTATGGGAATGACCCCGTATATGATTGCCATCAGAATCAGCGGGCTCGCGCCTCTTAACATCATCATGGCGGCGAGCATGATGATAATAAAGATCGGAGCCGCCACCAGGCCGATGATATAGACCTCAGAAATCATACCTAAAGTTGAAATAAAATCGGTGAACATCTTTCGGTTCTCTTCCATTGCCTCCTGTGCCTTGCTCATGAAGTATGTCCCCATTTCACCTCCCGAGAGGGAATTCGTCACCGCCCCCTGGATGAAAGTCCTCATACGTTTGGAGGGAGTAACCGAGGCCAGATTGTGCAGCGCACTTATGAAATCAAAACCGAGCAGCTCCACGTCCTTGACCACCAGCTTCGCCTCCTGGCTTACCTCACCAAAGAATTCCTCCGCTTCGGCAAGTTTCTTAAAAATTATGTAGGGAATGACGCCTATGGTGGCCATGAATGACATCCAGCCGATGGCATAGGGTAGATGCCCATCTATCTTCTTTTTTCTTTCCCAGCCCTTAACCCGCGGATAAAGAATAAAGAGAAGAAACAAAGCTATAAAGCAGGCAAGCACGATAAAAACAACCAGACCGAAGTCGGCCAGAATCCCTAACAGGTCGATTTTCACCATGTATCTTGAGAAAATGAATCGCCAGATTGGTACATGGTTGAAGAGGAGGGCGGCTACCGCCAGCCCCATGGTAACGCAGACAGAGGAGAGCACGAGGGAATACAGGGTAGCCGTGGATAGCAATCTTTCCACAGTGATGTATACCCTTGCCTTTATCAAGTCATTGGTCAGGAAGGAGAAACGAGCTCGCTTTCGTCTGTAGTAGCCACCAAAGAGGGCAAGAGCCATTGTACCGGTATTCACGGCATCTCCCCCTGTAGCAGGCTCTTTTCCACCTCATCCGGATTTCTACTGTAGTCAAAGAATAGCCTGCTCAGCATATAGAAATCATTTACCTTGTTTTCACACAGCCGCTTGATAATTCTCATCCGCCGGGCGAACTCCGCCGAAAACTCCTCCTCACTCATGTTGAGCTTTTCCATAGCATCGAGGAAAACCCTGGATTCGCTGCTGAACTGGAAGTTACCGGCAGTGTACCGGAAGACCTCATTCGTCTTGAGAGCGCCTTTATCAAAGTCAACATCGGTTACCTCTATCACCCTGGTGCATCTCCTGGTCCTGGTGTCGCCAGTCTTTAGCATACTGACCAGCGCTACGATGTCTATGCTGTCGAGTAACATGAGTGGCACATCAATGGGGGGCTTGGTCAACCTTTTCACCAGCGACTCCACTGAGTCGGCGTGAAAAGTGGCGAAGGTGATATGGCCGGTGGCCATGGCCTGGAAAAGGGTTGAAGCTTCGCGTCCCCGCACCTCTCCGACCAGCAGGTACTCAGGCCGCTGCCTGAGGGCAGTTCGGAGCAGGTCAAACATCTCTATTGAGCCGCTCTCTTCGGTATCCCTGGTGACCGATGGTATCCAGTTCTCATGGAGAAGGTTTATTTCTCTGGTATCCTCAATGCTGACTATTTTACAGTTGGGCGGTATGAACATGGAGATAGTATTAAGGAAGGTCGTCTTTCCCGATGCCGTTCCACCAGCTATAAGGATGTTAAATCCGTTTTCCACCGCCAGCCAGAAATAGACAGCCATCTCTACTGACAAAGTCCCAAGGTTTATGAGGTCTATCGGAGTAAAGGGTATCTCCCTGAATTTTCGTACCGTGAAGGTAGAACCTCTGGTGGTCACCTGACCGCCGATGCTCAATTGCAGCCGGTCCTGGCTGGGTAGAGAGGCATCCAGAAGGGGTCTGGCCAGGGAGATGTGCCTGCCTGACCTCTGCGCCAGCTTGTAAATCAGGGAATCCAGCTCCTCCCGGTTAAAAACAATGTTGGTTTTTAGCGACCCGTAGCTCTGGTGGTAAACGTAAACCGGAATCCCGGGACCATCAG
>CAZPQB010000154.1:0-5776 GCA_964588605.1 uncultured Dehalococcoidaceae bacterium
TCAAAGGATGATTATCCGGGTCTTCGTAGAATTCTCTCAAACCAGTCGAGCGGTTCTTCCATTCCGGGTCAGTCGGGATGACGAAATACCCTTTTCTTACAAATTCTTCGTAGGTAATCATATCCTGTATGCCCGAATTTTCGAAGCAGATTTTTATCAATTCCTCAACAGTCTTACCCCCGGTGTATTTCTCCAGCAAACCAAGTTTCTCGGCTATCATGCAGACTATCTCATAGTCGCTTTTGGAGTCTCCCACAGGCTCAATGCATTTCTTTTCGTGCAACATAGTATAGAATTGCCCACCGCCTGCGTCTAGTGCTATGTCCTGTTCCTCAAATTTAGTACTAACCGGCAGGATTATGTCGGCAAACAGGCAATCGTTTTCCAACCATTGGTGCTGGGCCAAGATAAACTCTATCTTCGGGCTTCTAAGCGCCTTTATATAGGAATTGCTGTCATTCCAGCACGTTATCCAGCAGGGTGTATCGGTCCATATCATGTGTACTTCGGAGCAGCCCTTCGCCGGGTATGTGTATTTCACAAACTGGTCCTCAAGTGTGCCGGGAAAGGTCGAGTTACCGTACCAGCTTATAGGCGGATTTAGAATGGCATCATGGATAAGGTCCTTGGGAATAAACTGTGTCGGATTTATTGGGGCTGGCGTTAAAAGTTTATGTAGTTCAGACAATCCCTCGCCGTTCGTCTCAAACGCAGCCGCTCGTTTGCTTCCCACCTCCGATATATTATAAGCAATCCTCAGCATTTGAGGTTCTATTATGCCTCTGGGCATCGGACCCGTCCTAATTCCCAAATTGCGAACCGGACCCCACTCGATCATCTTGACCTGGTGGGCCCCTGGCTTGCCCAGTCCCTGCATCGCCAATAGCAGAACCTCAAGCCGGCCGGGTTCTGTTGAATACGGGCTCCTGATGCCGGGCCCTCCGTTACCATGTGCAATTGTCGTTGTCTTGGATGCCCATTCCCTTGCCAGTACCTTAATTATCCTGACCGGGATATGCGTTTTCTCGGCGGCCCACTCCGGCGTCTTGGCAATACCGTCCTCTTTCCCCAGGACGTACTCCTCAAACTTCTCGAAGCCATAAGAATGCGTGGCAACGTATTCTTTATCATACGTCCCTTCGGTAATCCAGATATGGGCTATCGCCAGCTGCAGGGCGGCATCGGTGTTTGGCTTTATGGGAATCCACTTATCGGCGTGGACGGTGGCTCCGTAGTTCAGTTCAGGGCAGATATATAGGGACTTTATACCGAGTTCCGTCCACCAGTAGCACAGGCGGCTTGCCATCTGCCCATTGAATCCCCAGGGCGTAGTTTCCGGGTCGCATCCCCAGAACAGAAGAAGCTCGGTGTTCTCCGCAATATCAGGAATCACATTGGCCGCCGGTAACATTTCCCCTACGGGTTCCATTCCCCAGGCGTGCTTGGCACCCCAGGCCCACCCCTCCCAGCTGTCCGGGTTTCTCATCTGTAAGGTGTAGCCTCCCAGCAATGCCAGGAGTTTATTGGCGCTGCCATGGCTGGCATGTATAACCTTTCCCTCCCCGTGTCCGTCCGACTGTGAAAGCACGGCTTCCGGCCCGTATTTTTCCTTGACCCTCTTTAGCTCGCCGGCTATTATTTCCACAGCCTCATCCCACGAGATTCTGACATAGCCGCTCTTTCCCCTGTTTTCTACATTTCTATCGCCATCGGGGTCCCAGTCAACTCTCTTTAGCGGATAAAGAACTCTATTGGGGGAATAAACGCGTTTTTTATAGGCTAATTCGAAAGGAGGTATCAGTGTTTTTATGCCTGGTTCAAAGACCTGCCCGTGTACCTCCATCTTCCAGGGATTGAATTGATTCTTGTCATATTGCCAGTCGTAGTGTAATGGCCTGATTCTGACTACTTTTCCTTTCTTCACATCTATCACTGACACGTTCCCGTTACCGCCGAAATCGTTCAATCCAAGTCCCTTTACGAATGATTTTTCTTTTCCAGCTTCCTTCACGGATTTATCTTTTCCTGCCATTTATTATATACTCCTTCATTTATCAAACCTGTTACCGCAATTATACTAAATTTCGGGAATAATTATTAATGTTGCTTCTTGAACGATGTTTGCTGTACGTATATAGCAGAGGGGATAGTAGTTTCGCCTTCCGGGTCTACTAAATATGCTTTTTATGCCGGCTAAGGAACGGTGCTATGGAATATTCTCGGGGATATCCGTGTTTTTATCGCAGCATCCGGTTCAAGCCGTCACCACTGGACGAACATGGGGATGTTTGTCCAGTCATGCGTATAAATATTTAATACCTTTTGCCTTTTCTATAAGGTGGAAATTACCACTGGACAAACAGCGGGACGATTGCTTTTTCAATTACGAGCAGTCGATTTGAATTAATAATTAAGAAACAACCTTAAGTGGCGGCAACCATTTCTAACTCTGTCTTGTCTCTGGTTTTTCTTAACCTCCCCCAAGGCTTGATAACCGACACGAAAGCGCCGAAAATCAGAATTGCCGGAGCAATTGCACCTACTATTTTGAGCATCTCCAGATTATGTAAATATTTTATATTCTGTAGCGCCCGGAGACCTTCAGCCTTAGAAACATCCATCAATTCCTCGACCCACGGAGCCAATGCAAATATTCCAAGCAGGATTACCCCGATGGTTACAACACCCTGGACAACAACCGACCAATACTTAAAAAAACCCCAATTAGTCAGCCAGCAAAGGAGCAAACCAGTAATAAGAGTACCCATTCCAGAAGGCGGAATGATGAATTGATCGACTAACTTAATTGATAAATAATAGGTGTAAAGTTCACTACCGTCTGTGGCTCTACTACTGAGAAAAGGAATAACCGCTATTGCCACTGCCGCACCAATCCACGTGCTTGAAAAGGCGATGTGGATAGCTTTTAGCCATTTCCTTCCCTGTATGCCAATTTTTTTCATTTTCTCACCTCCTATCAAAGATAAATTGTAGGAGTGACTTCAGTACATGTCAACAGGGACAGCGCTTCAAGTCTCATACTAGAGCGACCAGATTATATAGATCGTATAACATAATGCTGACTGATTTACTGCTTACATCAAAGTTTAGACGATTAATTGGTTCGCTACCACTGGACAAACATGGGGATGTGTGTTCCGTTGTAGGTATAGCTACGTGGAGGGAAGAGGTTATTCTTTCGCTGGCGTATAAACTGATTCATTTAGGGAATAGAAAGTCCTAACTCTTCAGACGGGGAGGCCGAGTAGTGTAAAAATCGTGGCATAGTGATGCCTCTGCATATGACACCCGAATCAGTAGCCTTCTTGTTCCAAAAGTCCCTTTTGTTACACTATCACCATCATTAAGCAAGGGCAATTACTCTGGCGATGCCCGCATCGGCCATTAGCTTTATCGGCAGGGCAATAATATAGCACCTCTTGCCAGTTACTCCGTCTATATCTCCACCCAAATTCTCAATTAGAAGTATCTCATTCTCAATCAAACAGATTCTATGCAATGTATGCGGCCAGTGCGCTTGTTCAGAGCCAGGTTCTACGCACATAGTATCTGCCCCTAGCATCTTCACCTTTTTTTTCAACAGAAATGGGCCAACCGATTCGCCGTCGAATCCTGCATGTTCGGTGTTGTATTCTGGAGTACCCCATTTCTTGTGCCAACCGGTATTAATAATGACAATGTCACCTTCCTCAATTTCAGGTCTTGCTTTTTCCAGGTCCTCTGCTTTTATCGGCACGGGACCCTTTAAATGCCTGAAATCAAGAACGACTCCTTTACCTACAAATGTATCTATAGGGAACTCGTCTATTCTTTTACCGCGCTTATTGAAATGCCACGTTCCGTCAACATGTGTTCCGGTATGAGTGGTCAGTTCTAAATCGTGGAAGATGGGCCACCCAAACTCAGGTCCTCCCTTTGGTCCAGCCATACGTGGAAGGTGAACGGGAAAGCCGTGCATCAGTACTTTGGCATGTATCCCTGCCAATTCAATAGCTGGATGCAAGGGCATATCGTTATACACCAGTACACTCAAATCATAGACCTTCTCAAACTTAATCTCAGTCATTTCTGTTTACTCCTCTCCTTATTTTTTATTAATAACCTATGCCAGTTTAAACCTACGAAATTGAGTGTATAAATATGCAGGTATCTTTTCTGGTATCTTCTGTAGATTCCTTATGACTGTTATCACAGACATATGCTTATTATCTCGCTATACCTATGGTAATTACAACTTTTAGGAGATAGCCCATAGCGAAGATATCTGGATGCGGTTTAATTTAGCAAAACCTACCTACGTCCACGTGCAATCTTTGGGATTACTGTTCCGTTGTAGGTATAGCTATATAGAGGGTAAAGGGTACTAATTGGCTTATATTTGATTTGGGAAACCTGTTACCACTGCACAAACATCGGGATGTTTGTCCAGCCATGCGTACGAGTGGGCGGTTCCATTTAGCTATGTTGTTAGTGCATGAAATGAGAATATCTCAAGGACGAACATGGGGATGTATGTTAAGCAATAATAAAATTATGCTCTAACGGATAGAAAAAAGGCAGAATAATCATTGACAAATGTTACCACATATGTTATAAATTATTCACTGTGTCAAAAATAGCGGAAAAGCTAAGGCATTGCAGAGAACGTAAGGGGTGGACACAAGAACACCTTGCCCGAAGTATTGGTGTATCTTTGAACACTGTTCAAAGATGGGAATCAGGAAAGACACGTCCATCGCCATTAGCAATCGAGAAACTGCAGGGATTACTGGAAGATGTACTGGAAGGAGATCAGCTTAAGCTGTTTTTAGAATGAGTGATACTTCTATTTTAACAGATGGTACAGTCTATAGTAAGAAAAAGGGCTTCTGCCCTTTTTCTATTTCTCCTTTGGAGTCATATGCTTCCATCTCAGGCAATGAAAAGATTGAAAAACTACAGAGTGTAAGTCAGCGACTAAACGGTATGAAGATATTGGAACTGAATTCTACTGCTCAAGGTGGTGGCGTCGCAGAGATGCTATATAGCTCAGTTCCATTTCTTAATATGATAGGCATTGAGTCAGAATGGAAGATCATTAACGGAAATAAAAGCTACTTTGAATGCACAAAGAAGCTTCATAATTTATTACAGGGCATGAGGGGCTCTTTCACCGTTGAAATGAAAGAGACTTATGTCAATCAACTTCAGGAGTGTGCCAAGAATAACATTATTGACTATTCCCCAGATGTGGTGATTGTAAATGATCCTCAACCGATGTTGTTATGCCAATACCTGAAAAGAGACGGGGAAAGCTGGTTCTGGAGATGTCATATAGATATAGAGCCGGCGATAAGGTCTAAAAATGGCTTATTGAGTTTAATTAATAACTGGATTGTGGATTACGATGCTGCGATATTTTCGGCAGCTCGTTATGTTTTCCCAACTTGGCCTGTCCCCAAGTTCATAATCCCACCATTCATTGACCCTCTTTCCGATAAGAACCGTGAGCTGACTCATGAAGAGATACATAAGGTTCTCGATAAATACAACATAGACCCCAAGATTCCCATAATCGCTCAAATTGGAAGATTTGATCCATGGAAAGGGCTGGATAGAACAATCAGCACCTACCGCCAAGTAAGAAAAGAAAGAAAATGCCAGCTTGTGATAGCCGGTGGTTCTGCTAGTGATGACCCAGAAAGTGAGAGAATTCTGGAGGATATTTACTCGAAGACAAGGGAAGATGAGGATATCCATATACTTAATCTTTCGC
>CAZPQB010000155.1:0-5749 GCA_964588605.1 uncultured Dehalococcoidaceae bacterium
AACCACCAGCCATGCTGGGCGTGGACGACCCCCGGGTGAATGCCATCGGTGAGCTTAGCTCTCTGTTTAATCCTGCCTCTGGGGCTTTCAATCCAGGCCCAGTCTCTATCTTTTATGCCCAGGCTGTCCGCGGTCTCGGGGTGGATTTCTATTATCGGGTCGGGGTTAAGCTTACGCAATGACGGTATCTGCCTGCCCTCGGAACAGAAGTACCCCTGGATTCTACTGCCGGTGGTGATAATCAGGGGGTAGTCCTTAAATAAATCGGGCGTTGAATACGGACTCTCCGGCGGCTCCACGTAATAAGGCAGCGGGTCATAACCCATGGATTCAAGAGCCGAACACTTCAGCTCGACCTTGCCCGAAGGCGTATCAAACCCTCCCTGCTCGTATTTTCTGTAGCGCATCTTGCCAGTCAGTATCCCCAGAGCCTTAAAGTCCTCGAAGGTCAGCCCGGCGTCTTTCAGTGTCCAGTCGCAGTATTCCCTGACATCTCTCCAGGGAAAGTCATCACTCATACCCAGCCTGCGGGCTAAATCGAACAGGATTTGCTTATCATCACGGCACTCGCCTATCTCGGCGATCTTCTGCCGGATAAGCACGCACCAGCCCATGTGCACGTCGGCCACCTCGTCGTTCTCCAGCCAGCTTGATGCCGGAAGCAGTATATCCGCCATCTGGGTGGTGGGCGTCATGAACAGGTCGGTCACCACCGTGAAATCGACCTTCCTGAATGCCTGGGCCGTCCTCACGGGGTCGGTCTGATTGAGCAGCGTATTGCTGCCCATCACGAAAAGGGCTTTGATGGGGTACGGCTGCCCGGACATGATAGCCTCAAGCAAGTGGCGCGGGTGAATGACGGCAGTATCCAGGACTTTGTATTTGCCGCCGCCAATCATCCTTGACTTTATCACCGGCGTGAGCCTTTCGTGCGTCGAGAGACTCTGGTCTCCATGGACGGTATGCGTTTTCACACCGGCCGGCGTTACCAGCGAGATATCGCCGCCGGGGACATCCAGATTGCCCGTAATGGCCGAAAGGCAGTGAACGGCGCGGGCCGTCTGCAGCGTATTTATATTCTGGTCGATGGCGTTGCCCCACTGTATGCAGGCTGGCTTGGTCGTTGCGTACGTCCGGGCTGCCGCCCTGATTGCTTCCGCCGGAACCCAGGTGATTTCCGAGACCATTTCAGGAGTATATTCCCCCACCCTTTCCGTAAACTCGTCAAAGCCGGTGGTCCACGTGGCTACGAAATCTTTATCATACAGCTGCTCCTTGATAATCACGTTCAGCATGCCCAGCGCCAGGGCATCGTCCGTGCCCGGGCGAAGCTGCAGCCAGTGGTTGGCCTGGGCGGCCAGGTCGGTTCTCCTCGGGTCAACGACTATCAATTTGGCCCCGTTTTTAACCGTTCGGGTAACCTGATAGCCGCACATACCGTCGGCGGCGCCCGACCCCGCAATATTGCAGCCCCAGTTCAGCACGCATCTGGGCGTTACTCCCCCAAAACCGTAATAATCGCACACGTGGAACCGGCCGCTGGTCATGCGTGCCGCTACTATCCTCGGGAAATAGCAGTTGTTGATAATACTTAGATGATTGGGAGTGCCGAAACAGTTAGAAAACCTCATATATAATGGAAGTAGAGGCCGTCCCGTACCTATGATTGTAGCTACCGACTCGGCACCAAATTTCTCTTTATATTCACGGAGTCTGCCGGCAACAGTGTCCAGCGCCTCGTCCCAGCTGATTCGCTGCCACCTGTTCTCTCCCCGCTTCCCAGTTCTCTTTAGAGGAAATTTGAGGCGGTCGGGGTGATACAGCATCTCCACTGAAGCCCTGCCCTTGGGGCAGATGTAACCAAGTGACGTCGGGCAGTCCGGGTCTCCGGTAATTTCGACCACTCTGCCGCCTTGAATGTGCACCAGGACACCGCAGACGCCGTGACACATTCTGCATGTGGATTTTACTACCTTTTCACCCGGCTTTTCCTTCGGTTTGGCAATCATTTTGTACTCCGTTAAGTCATCAGGTTAATCTGTCCATATTGATTAGCCTGTATTTCAGTCCGCTGACTATCTATTTGTAGACTCCGTATGCCATGGTGGCGTCAATCATAGCTTTGACATTTTCCGGTTTCGCTTCATCGGGTATGCCTATATCACCGTTAAGAATGTAGCCGCCCCCTTTAGCCACGACATCGATAAGGCGCACGGTGTAATCCCTGACGTCCTGAGGACTGCCGGTGCAGAGTAACGCGGAAGGCATAAGGCCTGTGATGCATACCTGGCCGTTCAGAACCTCCTTGGCCCGGAGCATATCTGTACGCTCGAACCAGTATATCGCTTTTCCCTTGGGAATGTCAGCGATGGTCTCCAGACGTGAAGTACAATCACCTTCCCACAGCACGATGGGCACGATATCCTGGTCGATGAGTGCCAGAATCATTTGTTTTAAAGTGGGCCAGAAGAAGGTATTGAACTGCTTAAGCGACATGAATCCGTCAATACCTTTATGGAGGGGTATGAAACAGCGTGGTATCCCTGATTGTTTTGCAGTGTCGATAGCAGTATTAATTATGATTGGCGTTATTCTATTTATGGCTTCAAGGAGCTTGTCAGGGCACCGGTACATATCAAGCATGATGCCTCTGGTGCCCCGATAATAGTCACCTATGTAATCAAAAGAGCAACCAGTGAAGCTGGAGAACATGAGTGGAAAGCCGAGTTCGGTCATTTCCTGACCGAATGCGGCTTGTTTGTTAACCAGTTTAAGACTTTCCTGTCCGGCTTTGGTCAGTGTCTCCAATGCCTGTGCTACCGCCGGTAGGGCAAAAGGAATCGTCCATGCAATATCCAGTCCTATGTAGGGAGACCCGGGTAAATTGGATAGCATTTTCAGCGGCTCAAGTGCCCCCAGTACCCTGGGTATATGCGTTCTTAGTATGTAGTCGGTAGGGTCGGTAATAAAGGCATCGTATTCATCCGCCGTCATGTACTCTCCCTCGACATACTGGAATGTACTATTGATGGGTACTCCGTGGCTGGGCCATTTAAATCGCCTGTCATCGAGAATATCCATCAGGGGTCCAGATACAAACATACCAGAATATGCATCCACGTTAAAATCCACTATCGCTTTTTTGGTAGCCTCGGCCAGCTTGTCATAGTCGTACATAGCTTCCTGGCAGGTGATACCGGCATACTTAGCGGTGAAGAAGGTGAAAAGCGGCGCTAAGGGAACTCTATCCGGTATCTTTAGCTGTATCGCGTCGTTAAGTCTCTTTTCTCTTTCCTGGTAGAGTTCCTGAGGTGTTTTCGCCATTTATTTGCCTCCTTAATGTCATCCGCCACCGGTATTTATGGTGTAATCCACTAATGACAGCATTTTAGCCAGTTGGATTACCCTTGTCAAAATCCGGTAATTTACGCTGGCGTTCTTTAGTTAGTATTGAACAATGCCTGTTTCCCGGATACCGGCTTACTTTGCTTACCGGTTTTATGATGATGTAATATAATGATGTAATATAATACGGGACTAAAGATAATATTAAGGAGACATTCGATGAGCAAAGTCTCTGACCATGAGCTTCAATCGATGGCTGATGAGATAAGAGAGCAGGCAGCTCAATTAAGAGTTTTAACTTTCCTGTCATTCATTTACACTTCTGACGTCGTCAACAGGTATCTGGATATTGAAATAGCCAGATATCCCGTCGGCCGGACCGGATTTAGCGTCCTGCATAATCTGGTATTGCATGGTGGCACCATGACACCGACAAATTTAAGCCAGAGGATATTCCGCTCCAAGCATGCCGTAACCAGAGTCGTTGATAGGCTTGAGAAACTGGGCTTCGTGAAGAGAGGCGCCATCGGCAAAGACCGCAGGGTCAGAAAAGTTCACATAACTGAAGAGGGATTGGCGTTTGTTAAAGAGTCGCAGGTTGCCGGGCAGCAACGCTTGAGTCATGTGCTATTAAACCCTCTGGACCAGAAACAGATAGAGGCGCTGGGCGTGATGATGAAGCAGATTAGAGAGCACACGCTTCAACTTATTGCCGATGCACAGACTAAACAAGGTAATAGCACTGTTGGAAGAAAGCAACTACAGTTAAGTAAACAAGGTATCCGGTAAAAATTAGTTGCAATAGGAATAATATACCTTGACATTTTAATAGATTTTTGATAGAATGAAACTCTCAATTTGTGATATCTTCATTCATTACCTGCATCACCGTGCCAAGACACAGTTAGAATTAGAAGGAGCTTTTCATGGAAGCTAAAAAGCAAATTCCCTGTCTTGATGGATGGTTTACCATGCCGCCGGAGGAGCCCAGAATTATCGGCAACAGGTGCGGGTCCTGTGGACATTACTTCTTCCCACGAGTAACGAACTGCCGTAATCCCCTTTGTAAGAAAACGAAACCTCTGGAAAAAGTGCTGTTCAGCCGAAGGGGTAAGCTGGTTGCTTACACTATTAACCATTACTCGCCACCGCCACCATATCATGCGCCGGACCCGTTTGTACCTTTCGGTGTCGTCAGTGTCGAGCTGCCGGAGGGTATAAGAGTCGGGGGACAGGTTCCCAAGGATGTCGACTTAAATACCTTGAAGGTAGGCATGGAGATGGAGACGGTAAGAGAAGTACTCTATGTGGATGAGCAAGGCAACGAGGTGCTGAGCTGGATGTTCCGACCGGTCACATCATAAAGCAGCATTTCTCGTATTATCATTAACGAATAATAGCAGAGGCTATGAATCCATAAAGGGAGAAAAAAGATGAGAGAACTCGCTATCGTAGGTATCGGAATACACGCCTGGGGGAAATTCCCCGAAATGAGTGTCCACGAACTGAACCTGGAAGTAGCTCAAATGGCGCTCAAAGACGCCAATATGGATTGGACCGACATACAGGCATTGTTTGCCGGGCAGGACCCCTGGGCCGGCATCCAGGGAATGCTGTCGGGGAATGTCCTGGCACAGGACCTCGGTATGACCGGGATACCGGTGACCAATAATTACAACGCCTGTGCCACCGGTGGTTACGCCCTGAGGGCAGCACACCTTTATATAACCTCGGGACTCATTGATACGGCACTCGTCGTCGGGGGGAGTATATCACCAAAGGGTGCTTTCGGTACCACCCAGTATGACGAATTTGATGAAAATGACCTTGATAGCCAGCGGTTCAGAATCCTGGGGTCGGCCAATTTCACCGGGTTTGCCATGGCGGCACAGAGACGAATGAATCAGTATGGCCTGACCGAGGAAGACCTTGCCCTGCAAAAAGTCAAGGCAAGCAAATTCGGCTCACTCAACCCCAATGCCCGGTACCGGAAAATATATACCGCCGAAGAGGTATTGAACTCCCCTATGGTGGCTTATCCCATACATCTTTATTCGGTATGTGCCACCAGCGATGGTGCCGCCGCCGTGGTGGTATGCAGCACGGATGTCGCGAAAAAATATACCACCAAGCCGATTATTGTCGCTGGTATCGGGGCTTCAAACCCGCAGTATCCCGTACCCGGCTTCGGCGGTTTCGGCAGCGACTTCAGTGAAGTCCCGCCTCCCAACGAGAACGATGCTGGCATAAAGTCAACCAGAATGGCCTACGAGCAGGCCAGCGTTGGGCCCGAGGACCTGGACTTCGCCTGCGTCTATGACCTTACCGGAGCCATGGAAATACAGTGGTATGAAGATATCGGGCTCTGCAAGGAAGGCGAGGCTGAAAAACTGCTCAGGGAAGG
>CAZPQB010000156.1:0-5634 GCA_964588605.1 uncultured Dehalococcoidaceae bacterium
GCAGAGTCCCTGCCTTCCAAGCAGGTTGTCGCGGGTTCGAGTCCCGTCTCCCGCTGTATATACCTCTTGACAAATTACAGAAATAAATTTTATAATTGCGACTGGGTGCATTGACAATGAGTTGCGCTATTACTCTTAAATCAAAAGGTCTGAAGCTTACGCCACAGCGTCGTCTCATCCTGGACATCATTCATGATACGCATTCCCACCTGACCGCAGAGAAAATCCTGGATTATGTTCAGTCCAGGGCTCCCGGCGTTAACAAATCGACCGTCTACCGCACCCTGGAGCTTCTTGAGGAACTCGGGTGTGTGTTTAAAAGCGAAATCGATAATAAATTTATCTATCATCATGCCGAAGAAGGGCACCACCACCACCTCGTCTGCCGCTCTTGCGGTCGAAGTATAGAATGCAATGAAGACCTTTTCCAGCCCATTGATAGCACAATCCACGACAAGTATGGTTTCAAAGCAGACCTCAGGCACATGGTCATTAGCGGGCTATGCCGGAATTGCCAGACGAAGACGGAATAGGTGACTATATTTTTTTACCAGTTTAATGCAAACAGTTGCAATTAACAATAGATGCACAGTATAATGCAGCATATAGAAAGGGCAGGTTCATGAAAAAACTTAGCATTTTGGTTACTGCTTTTCTGGTATTAAGTCTGGCAGTGAGTTTGCTGTTCAGCGGATGTTCTGAGGAAGAGACTTCTAAACTGAAGGTAGTCACCAGCACATCGCTGATTTCCCAGATAGTGGAGCGGGTTGGCGGCGATAAGGTTGATGTGGTTAATATAATTCCTCCAGCACAGTGCCCGGGGCATTTTGACGTCAAGCCTGGCGATATTCAGAAACTGTCAGATGCAGACCTCTTCCTCATGCACGGCTGGCAGGGCGAGAAGTTCTCCGAAGAGCTTATAGCCTCAGCCAATAATCCGGGACTTACCGTCGTTCAAATTAACGTAAAGGTCGGTGAAAACGACAACTGGATGACGCCAGAAGTGCAGAAGGCAGCTGTAGGAAAAATAACCGATGCCTTATGCCAGATAGATGAGACCAATAGTTTCGTTTACCAGGAAGCGGCGGACAAATATGAAAAGATAATCACCAGCGTAGAGTCGGAAATGAAAGATAAACTGGCTCAACTGAATCCGGCCAGCATAAGCGTGATGTGCGCCGAGATGCAGGTGGGATTCGTCAACTGGGCAGGCTTCAACGTTATCGCCGCTTACGGTCGGCCGGACTCACTCACGCCGCAGGTCGTCAAAGACCTTGTCGATAAAGGGAAGGCAGGAAACGTCACCCTGATTATCGACAATATGCAGAGCGGTCAGGATGCCGGAGCCGGGATAGCCGAGGAACTGGATTGCGCCAGGGTAATACTGTCCAACTTCCCCGGCGGCTACGACAATACCGAAACCTGGGAGAAGACAATCGAATATAACGTCGAGTTAATATCAAATACACTTAAATAATGAGTTGAAAAAGATGAATACGCCGGTCATACAGATAGATAATGCCGTTGTTTCTTACCGGGAGGACGTAGCCCTGCGCGGTGTATCTCTTGAGGTACAGGCAGGGGAATTCATCGGAATTATCGGCCCTAATGGCGCCGGGAAAACCACTATCCTGACCATCGTCAACGGTCTGGGTAAGCTTATTCACGGCACTGTGCGGGTACTGGGGCACTCACTGACGCCAGGTAATGGCCACTCTCTGAGGAAGCGGGTGGGCTATGTCGCCCAGGTGCAGAATATCGACCCCAGGATGCCCATGAACGTTCGTGAAGTGGTGATGATCGGTCGTTACGGTATTCTCGGCCTTTTCCGGCGTCCCGGCAAGCATGACTGGAGGGTCGTTGACGAGATGCTGGAACTGGTGGGCATGACTCGCCTGGCCCTCAGGCCTATCGGGCATTTATCGGGCGGCGAGCAGCAACGCGTCGCCATAGCCCGCTGCCTGGCCCAGGAACCTGATATATTTCTGCTGGATGAACCGACCGCTTCACTGGACTGGCGGGCTAAAACTGACATCCTCGACCTGGTGAAGCTGATTCATGATACCCGTCACCTGACGACCATGTTCGTGACTCATGACCTCAGTGCTCTACCCGTGTCCTGCGACCGGGTGGTATTGATGAAAGACGGCCTTATCTGGAGCTCAGGATTACCTCAGAAGCAGCTTACTGATGATAACCTCAGCCACCTATATGATATACCCATCGGGGCTGTGAGGAAAAGAAGGACCGAAGAAATACTGACCCTGCATTAAAGAACCTTGGATTTCTCTATTTTTGGCTATCAGTTCATGCAGAACGCCATCCTGTCCGGCGTGCTGGGCGGTATTGCCTGCGCCACGATAGGGGTGTTTGTCGTTCTGATGCATATGCCCTTTATCGGAGTATGCATGTCTCATGCTGCCTTTGCGGGTGCCCTTCTGGGTTTATGGCTGGGTTTCAACCCGCTAATAGGCGCCTTTGGCGTCAGCCTGGCCGCAGCCGCGGTCATCGGCCCCCTGGCTGACCGGGGCGAACTCAACCCGGAGACATCGGTCGGCGTTATCTTCTCGCTTATGCTCGGGCTGGCCTTCCTGTTTATGGGTCTGATGCCCGGCACCAAATCGGGGGCCCTTGAGTTGCTATGGGGCAGCATTCTGACCAATACCCGGAGCGATATCATGTTGCTGGGTATCACGGCTGTCGTGGTCGTCGGCATTGTGATTATCTTTTACAAGGAAATTCAGGCGACCATCTTCCACCGCGATATGGCGCTCTCTGTGGGCATACCGGCGACTCTGTTCCTGTATGGTATACTTTTCCTCACCGGAAGCACCATTACGGTGACCCTCCGCTCTATAGGCGGCCTGCTCATTTTCAGTCTGATTCTGAACCCGGCAGCGGCCGCTTACCAGCTTACCTATAACATGTCCAGGATGTTCCTGCTGGCGGCTGTGTTCGGCGTCCTTTCCAGCCTGACCGGCCTCCTCTTTTCGTATTTGTTTAATGTGCCCAGCGGGGCGACGATAGTGGTGACTTCTTCTGTCATCTTCATGCTGGCGGCCATTTTCTCCCCCAAGCGTAAGATAAAGGGCTGGCATCAAAAACCCGTTGAGGAGCAAATCTCATGAGCAGGGAATTTTTCAACTCCAGTGCGTCTACCTGGGACGAAAAGGTGGCGGAGAAGGACGCCGCCAAGCTGGAAGCTATGGTGGCGCGCATGGATATCAAACCTGGCTCCACGATACTGGATGTCGGCACCGGGACGGGAGTCCTTGTGCCATTTATCCTAACGAAAACAGGCGAGCAAGGCCGCCTGGTCTGCCTGGATTACGCTGAAGAGATGTTGAATAAAGCCGAGCTTAAAGGCTTCAGGGGAGATACTCGGTATATCTGTGCGGATATAGAGGACAGCCGACTCCCCGGTGATAGCTTTGATTACGTTATTTGCTATTCCAGTTTCCCTCATTTCGAGCACAAGTCACGGGCTCTGGGTGAGATTCACCGTCTGCTCAGGAGCGGCGGCAGGCTTTTCATCTGTCACACTTCTAGCCGGCAGGCGATTAACCGGATACATTGCCAGATTCCCGAGGTGCGTAGCCATCTCATCCCGGATGAAGACGAGATGCGTAAGCTGCTGTCTGCGGCTGGATTCAGGAAAATCAGTATTCTTGATGGCAAAGACAGCTATTTCGCCAGCGCCGTGAAGTTGGCTTAGTCTCTAAATTTACTCACATTATACTTGACGCTAAATACACAAACGGCTAGAATATTTTCATAAGGTCAGGGTAGTTCAACGGCATTGCTACATTTATTTTAGGACTCTATTTCTGAGTAATATCCTCGGGCTCGTAGCTCAGTGGCAGAGCGGTCGGCTCATAACCGATTGGTCGTAGGTTCGAATCCTACCGAGCCCACCACCATCTTCATTTCTTCCCCATAATACTTTCCATAATATTCGAGGTATAAAATATATATCGGCAGGGGACAGCTTTTCTCAAATATTTTTTAGCAATTTTCTCCGGCCGTCTAAAACCCGCCTGTAAAATTAAATCGTTTGTATATTTTTTAAAAAATTATTATCTACTATGTTTTTCAAGAATAGTTCACGGCAGGGGAGTGTCCTGGTTCGTAATCAATTATGTAAATTCAATCCTGTGTGTATCTTACATAACATATATTGTGCGCCCCAGAATAATGCAAATTAAGATTGTTGACATAATAAAGCGTTCATCTTAAGTGTTTTAGCTGATATCTCTGGTCTTTATTTTGGTTGCTTCTTCCATGATTGAATTGCATAGTGGGTCTATATTTGTACGGTGTCTTTCAACTGTATCTTTATTTTTGTCTCTTTCATTACCCATCTCGTCTTCAGTGGTAATCAAGTCATTTACATCACCAACAATTTCATTTCTAACAATATAGTCACTTAAGAGGTTCGCTATGTTAGAAAGTTCGTGCTGTAATTTAATTACTGAATCACTTGCTTTATTACAAGCCACATTAGAAGTTACTTTTATGTATTTCCCTTTATCTCTTAAATTTTCTAAGTCGAAACGTAATTGCCTAATACATTGGATTGAATATCCGGTTAGTTTCAATCTAACCGACTCTGTTAAACTAAGTAAATATGAATTTAACCTAGAAATGTTAGTAGCCCACTCAATAATCTCATTTAATAGTCTTTCTTTACGCTCTCTTTTTTGTAATCTATTAGTTTGTATAATAGAAGCTAGTCCAAGTCCCAAGGCTATAGCTGCAACTAAAAATGAAGCGATTATACCAGCAATAGTCCAGCCATTTGTTAGAACATTAACATCCAGTGCCATATCCCCATTATACCTCAAAAAGTCAATATCATTATGTAAACTTATCTATTCCCACCCGCCGCCCTCGCAGCATCTGGCGTAATTTAAGGTAAAACACCACTAATAACATCCTGAAATCGCTCAGATTTTGATTTCATGGCTTCATTTTTCGATAATGCTGAGTTAAATTTGTTAAATGGTGATATTATGGCACTAATATCTTTGGATATGTCTTTTCTCTTTTACTTCATCGCTGCCATTGCTTTGGCCAACTTGTCCATTTTTACTCCAAGCTTGTAGGCGGGAATGACTTCGGTGTCAAAGCCCATAATAGACATTTGTTCCAGAGATGGCATAATAACATCGATGCTGGGGGCCTCCCACAGACAGACCATAAACATTTTGGCCTGAGCCGAATAGGCGGCCAGCATCTTCGCACCAGGTACAAACTGTTCCGGATTCGCCGAGACTCCCTTCCCCATCTCAATTAGAGCGGGTATCGTTTCCTTGGTTAGATTATTGTTCGGGGTGTGGATAAGAATGTACTCCATGTTTGACCTCCTCATTTTCAAAGAATAAAACAATATATAATTTTATCGCTAATTTTGTCAATAAAATGTGAATTATTAAGAAATGAAGTATGTAACTAATAATGGAGACAACGGGTTGTTTTATTGAAAATTACAAATCTAACGAGAATAGCAATATAAAAAACCGTGCAAAAATCATATAAGTCCCTCAGATTTTGATTACAGCGCGTCATTTTTTTCAGGCGCCGGCGGCCAGGGTCGCTTGAACTTCACCAGGCTGAATTTCCACTTTCCGTCTA
>CAZPQB010000157.1:0-880 GCA_964588605.1 uncultured Dehalococcoidaceae bacterium
ACGAGGGCGAGCAGTACCGCATCATGAAGGAGAAGATGCCCAAGACGGGGCAGCGCGTCTCCACGCATATGGGTGAAGCTACCGTGGTCGGGAGCAATCCACTGAAAGAGACGGTGCTGGTTGAACTGGAGAGTGAGGCGACGGTAGAGCTGCCCCTTAATCAGGTCTCTTACTGATTGGAGTATTTCGGCAGGTACTTTCGCCACTCGTCACGCTTCTGCAGGTAATGATAGGGTACGATGTAGAAGTGATTATCACGCGGGGGCGCTGGCGGGCGAATGAGCTTCATATTGGCTTCACGAGGGGTTCTTCCCGCCTTACGGCGGTTACAGGCAACACAGGCGCTGACGACGTTTTCCCAGGTGTGCTGGCCGCTGCGGTAGCGGGGTATTACGTGGTCTAACGTAAGCTGCCGGTTTTGCTGGCCGCAGTACTGGCAGGTATGCCGGTCGCGATTGAAAATCTCGAAGCGGGTCATCTTTCTTTCCCGGTGGGGTCTTTTAATCATCTGAGCCAGCCGGATAACCGAAGGCAGCTGAAACGTTTCACTGATGCTGTGGATAAAGCCAACGCCGTTCTCCAGCATCTCCGCCTTGCCCTGATAAATGAGCACCACCGCCCTTCGGGCACGGCATACGGCCAGCGGTTCGTAGCTATAGTTCAATACCAGTACCGGATAATTGACCATATTCCGGGTTTCCCTAAAAGCAAAACTACCCCATTTTACTGCAAAGCCCGTGAACGTGCAAGGCTGGAGTTGTTTTATTCGGGATAAGCCGCTGATGCTGCGAGGGCGGGTGGGTATAGATAAGAAAGTGGGGAGAGATTTCCCGTAAATCCAGTCAAAGACGAAAGCGATTATGCTATAATCAAACCATGA
>CAZPQB010000157.1:890-5552 GCA_964588605.1 uncultured Dehalococcoidaceae bacterium
TTTGCGGCCTGTGGGGGTGGGGGTGCACAAAAGAATAAAAAAAGGGTTGGGGGGATAGGATGATAAATCCCCTCACTTTACCTCGAAACAAAACAGTGTGCTATAATCAGACCATGAAACGCGAGCTTATGGAGATTCTGGCCTGCCCTTTGTGTAAGGGGGAACTGGAGCTGGCGGTGGTGGCGGAGGAGGGTGATGAGATAGTCACCGGCACCCTACGCTGCCCTAAATGCGATGTCAGCTATCCTATCGTGGACAGCATCCCCAACCTGCTGCCGCCGGAGAAAGACTAGTCGGGGCGGTAGGCAACACCCTGTTCCGGGGACTCCCAGGCTTCCACTGACACAAGCGTGACAGGGTCGGCCGCCAGCTTGCTCTTGAGTTCATCATAAATGGTGGCGGCGATGTTCTCGGCGGAGGGGTTTATCTTGTCAAAGGGCGGCACATCATTGAGGCAGGTGTGGTCAAAGCGCGCCAGAATATCATTCAGGTGCCGCTTCAAATCGGTAAAATCATAGGCCAGGCCGATGTCATCCAGTTTTTCAGCTTTCACCCTTACCACCACCCGGTAACGGTGCCCGTGCATGGCCTCACACTTGCCCTTATAGCCCCGCAGATAATGAGCGGCGTCAAAATACTTCTCAACGGATATCTCGTACATTATGCCTCCTCAATCCATCTCCCATTTCAGGACACCCTGTACCTCTCTGATAGCGTCTCTCAACTCCCCAATCGTCCGGCCGCTTACCGGATGCAGCAGGTCGGGAGCAATCTCGGCCAGAGGCACCAGGACGAAGGCCCTCTCCATCATTCTGGGGTGGGGAATAACCAGTTCGGGCGTATCTATGACCTTATCACCATAAAGAAGGATATCTATGTCAATCGTGCGGGGTTCGCCGGACTTACTGTGCCTGCCCATTTTGCTCTCAATCCCCTTGGCCAGAGCCAGCAGGCCTTCCGGCGCCAGCCTCGTAAAGACCTGGCAGACCATATTCAGGAAACGGGGCTGGTTCGTATTGCCCAGCGGCTCGGTATCATATATCGATGACACCTTGCCCATCCTCATTCTCTGCGATAGTAAATCCAGCGCCCTGTCCAGATTTTCCTCCCGCTCGCCCATATTCGACCCGATGCCAAGATATACCGCTACTGCATCAGTCACCGACCGACCCCCTTTTCATAATAGCGTCGCTCATCCGGCAGACAAGCACCGTCTGCCGGACATCGTGGACCCGCACCATATCGGCGCCGTTGGCGATGCCGATGGCCGTAACCGCCAGGTTTCCCTCAAGACGCTGGTCGGGCGGCTGGTCCAGCACCCGACCAATCATCGATTTGCGGGACGTCCCCAGCAGGATGGGCTTGCCCAGCACCTTAAGCTCAGACAGGCGGTTAACGAGCTCCAGGTTCTGCTCTAAAGTCTTGCCGAACCCGATACCGGGGTCGACGATGATATTCTCGGCGGCTACCCCGGTCTCCATGGCGATTTTTATGGCCGATTCCAGGTCTGAGATAACCTTCGCCATGATGCCGACTTTCGGCGGCGCGTCCCGCTGATTCGCCATCAGTATCACCGGCACGCCCGCCCTGGCGGCAACCTGAGCTATCCCAGGGTCTCTCTTCAAGCCCCAGATATCGTTAATCATGCTGGCACCGGCTTCCACGGCCCGGCTGGCTACAGCTGCCTTATAGGTATCAATGCTCAACGGTACGGATAGCTCGCCGGCCAGCCGCTCTATGGCCGGTATCACCAGCCTCAGCTCTTCGTCAATGTCATTCGTGGACAACGGCTCGGTGCCGGGGCGGGTAGACTCCCCGCCGATATCGATAATGTCCGCCCCCTCGGCCACCATGCGTTTCGCCTGGGCAAGCGTCGCCTCAATATCGTCACCCAGTCCATCACCCGAGAAGGAATCGGGGCTGAGATTGCAGACGCCCATAACGTAGGTCCGCTCTCCCCACCGGAACTCGGCATTTCCGCAATGCATGGAAGGTAAGGCTTTTGACATCTCAACGTTTCAGATAGATTTTTTCCCAGCCCATATTTTAACACGTCCAAGCTAACTTATAAAATTCCCTCCGGCTCAGCCGACATATATGCTGGCTTGCTATATGAATATGCTAATATATTGTATTAGGGTGTGCTATGGACAAAAACAAGGTCTATCGGGGGATAATAAAGACGGGGAGGGGAGGGGCGGTAGCGGAGATGTCACAACCCGGCTTCCTGGAAGGATTTAAACTCCTGACAGGACTTAGTATCATACCCGGAACGTTAAATATAGACCTTACTGAGCCTTTCGATTTATCGCTGCTCAACTACATGAGGTTCGCCGACATAGGCTGGGAGTTCGACCCCGCCACACAGGGGATAGAGTACGACGGTGAAATCGGTGTGTATTACCGCCGGGCGCTTGTGGCCGACAGATATCCGGCATACATCGTTATTTTCACGTGGGTTACCGATATATATACCGACGCGGAGTTAGTCAGCCCCTATCATCTCCGCAGTACTCTGGGGCTGAAGGACGGGGACGTAGTGGAGTTCACGCTGGCAGATAATATTACCGATAATTACCCGGGTAAAATATAGCCATAAAATCCGAAGCAACAGGCAACTATTCCACCAGATTTTGTTTTTGCTATTATCTGGAATTTAAACCGGACTCTAATGGTCCCACCGCAACACACGCCCCCCCATGAGATGCATGTGGAGATGGGGAACTATCTGCCCTGATTCCGCACCGCTGTTGATGGTCAGCCGGTAGCCTTTTTCCGAGATACCATGCTCACCGGCTACCTGATTGGCCGCCCTGACCATCCTGCCAATAAGGGGCGTATCTTCGTCCGACATATCGGCCAGCGATGGGATATGCTCTCTGGAGACGACCAGCAGGTGCACCGGCGTCAGCGGATTGATGTCAGCGAAGACGACGACATCATCGTCCTGGTAAACGAACTCGGTGGGTATCTCCCCGGCGATTATCTTGCAGAATACGCAGTCCGCAGTCATTATTTTCTACATCACCCCCTTGATAATATGAAGTCTATAAGTCCACGAAGGTCTTGGGTGCCAC
This sequence comes from uncultured Dehalococcoidaceae bacterium, assembly GCA_964588605.1. Taxonomy (GTDB): domain Bacteria; phylum Chloroflexota; class Dehalococcoidia; order Dehalococcoidales; family RBG-16-60-22; genus CAZLEY01. The sequence continues at coordinate 3,968 of CAZPQB010000157.1, forward strand.
CACGCCCTGCATGGAAAAGACATAGGCTTTTCCGTTCTTTAGTCGGCAAACAGCCATATTCGCGTAATTGTCTTTTTCATAAGCCTCTTTTAGAAAGGGTAACGTTTCCATTATTTCCTTCTTCAGTTCCAGCTCTTCCACTGTCTCCATCCGTCCACTGACCCTTATCGTTGTGGATTTACTGGCGTCATGATAGCATATCTCGACTTCAGGGTTCCTGGCTATCTGTTTATAGATATCCTTCCTCTTGTTGGTGTAATAAATAATCCCTTCCTCGTCCGCCCGGTATGTATCCATGGCGCGGACACGCGGCCTGTTGCCGTCAACGGTGGCCATAAAACATAACGGGTTTGCCTTAAGAAAGTCCAGAATCTCCTTTTTGTTCATTGCCATTCTCCCCTATAACCGGTATTCATCAAATCCGAAAGATAGTTTTTCCGCGCTAATCAGCTCTTCTTCAGCTTTTCAATGACGGCATCGGCTACCTGCGAGGTGCCGACCGCCGACGGGTCATCCCGGCTGGACTTCATATCGTAGGTGACGTTCCTGCCCTCGGCGATAACGGCAGCGATGGCATTTTCCAGTCGGTCAGCCGCTTTCTTCTCGCCGAGGTGTCGCAGCATCATCACCCCGGAGAGCATCATGGCCATCGGGTTCACCCTGTTCTGTCCCGTGTACTTGGGGGCGCTGCCATGCGTTGGCTCAAAAATGGCCAGGTCGTCGCCGATATTGGCGCCGGGAGCCAGTCCCAGCCCCCCGACCAGCCCCGCACAAAGGTCAGAGATAATATCGCCGTAGAGATTGGGGGCGACAATCACATCATATTCCTCCGGCCTCCTGACAAGCTGCATGCAGAGGTTATCGATAAGAGCTTCCTGGAATCTAATATCCGGGTATTTTCTGGCTACCTCCCGGGCTACCGCCAGGAACAGGCCATCCGAGAACTTCATAATGTTGGCCTTCTGCGTGGCCGTTACCAGCTTCCGTCCGTAGGTCCGGGCATACTCAAAAGCGTATTTAATAATGCGGCGGCTGGCCGACTCCGAAATCATCTTGATGCTGAGGCCGGAATCGCTCTTGATAACGTCGCCCCTCTTCTTGTTGATGTAATCGATAACGTCGGACGTTTCCGCGTCACCCTTCTCGAACTCAACGCCGGCGTAGAGGTCTTCCGTATTCTCCCTGACGATAACGATATCAATATTTTTATAAGGGGAGGGGACACCGGGATAGGTCCTGCAGGGGCGTACGCAGGCATACAGGTCCAGGGCTTTGCGCAGGGCGACATTAACGCTGCGGAACCCTGTCCCCACCGGAGTCGTTACCGGGCCCTTGAGGGCTACCCTGTTTTTCCTGATGGACTCCAGCACGGAGTCGGGCAGGGGTGTGCCCTGTTTCTCCATGACCTCGGCGCCGGCATAAGCCATTTCCCAGTTGAAAGCTACCCCCGTGGCCTCAAGGACTCTCCGGGTCGCCTCGGTTATTTCCGGGCCGGTGCCATCGCCGGGGATTAAAGTTATGTTGTAAGCCAATTAACTACCCTCTCTGACAATTTCTTTCTACCTCACCCCCTGTGTCCCCCTCT
>CAZPQB010000158.1:0-5541 GCA_964588605.1 uncultured Dehalococcoidaceae bacterium
CAAGGTACAAACCACTAACGAGATTATTGAATATCTACAAAACAGGTTAAAAATTGGTCCAAGCTAAAGAACCATAGTATATGTTAATTATAAGGAATCCTTCTCTTCTTCTTATCCCTCGAGCCCTTAGGTCTCCCGAGTTTCTTACCCTGTGCCACTATCCGGGCAAGCCCAGCTTTCATCCTCTCACTTCGACGCTGTGATTCCATCCTGGCCACCCACCCCGCGATGGCATACAGGAGCTCTCCAAGCTCATCGGGGGCCTCGGTCCAGCTACCCGAATATTGGGAATACTTTTGTCCGACTTAAGGCTATATATTAATAATAATGCTTTAACTCGGACAATAACCTTTGCCCACTGTCAAGCTCCTAAAACCTGCCTGTCTGGATGCCCGAAAGCGGAACATTCCGTCGATAAGGGGATGCGAGGAGCGAAGTGACGAGCGGGCCCGTTAATGAATAACACTTCTGATTCTACTCGTAGTCGTTTGCTATATTTATTAATCGTAGTTCCGTATGGGTAATGGATTCAAGTCCTCTACGGTGGGCGCTGGTGTACCTACTATTGCCGGTGCAGGGTTTTCGCTAAGTTCACCCGATAAAAACATCCATATCGATATGGCAATGCAGATAATTCCAATAAATATTCTGACTCTTACCACTTATCACCTCCAATACTTATACTGAAAAAACAACATACCATCAAAATAGCAGGTTCAAATCCACCCGCTGCCAGTTTTTATTATTCGACTTTTCAATATAGCTTGACAACTAAATAGTTGTTATACTTCAGACAGGATCATTCAAATGTATGAAGTATTTTTCTTTGTTCTTGGATTGGTGAACAGCATTGCTCTTATTTTCATCTTTCTGATTCGAAAGAAAAGGTTAGACCTCCTACAAAAAATCGGATGGACATATTTACTATTGGCAATTCCAGCTGTTTATGGTATTTTCTTGGTCTTCCAGGAGCAGAAAGCAATACAATATAGTATCTTCCTAGGGATTTTCTTGGCATTCTTAGCCATAGAATGGCTATTTGACTACGTTCTGAAAATCAATTTCCGAGAGAACTGGAAGAAAAATTGGAAATGGATAATACCTTATTTGGTTCTATATTATGCTATGAACTACGGATTTATAGTAATGCCATGGAAAACCAACTTGACATGGGGATTTATCATGCTTGGCCTTTTTATCATCCAAATAATTGCCAATTTGAGAAGCCACCCTAAAATGAACAGCTAGTTCGATTGTGCTTACCACTATGGATATACCAAAACAATAACCTACTAGGGGAACAAATCCTTGGTCACTGGTTCAGGTTGAGCTGATAAATGTAGACGAATTGAGGAAGAAATATCCCGAGGCATTCAAACGGGAGTGCCACCCGGTAGCCGGACTGCTTTTGAGTGCCTGGAGCGAAGAAGGAGAGTAAGCAAATGAAAGAGCTAGAAAGATTTAAAGCACTACTGAGACGTGAGAAACCGGACCGCGTGCCCATCTGGCCGTTTGGCTCGGCAGGCGGCCTGTCGGCAATTCATTGCGGGAAATCTATAGCCGAGGAATACACAAATCCAGAGACAGCTTTAAATGTAGCGCGAAAGACAGCGCAGGACTTTGGCTGGTTATTTATTCCATTTTACGGCTATGCTTCCTACGGCGCCTGGGAGTTCGGCGGCGAAATAAAGTGGCCCTCTACCGAATTCCACCAGGCACCATCAATCACCCGCTATCCCGTAGCAACAGAGGAAGATGCCTGGAATCTGAAAAAGCCCGACATTCCCAAAGCCGGGATAATCCCACTGCAGGCAGAATTCAACAAACTGTCCGCAAAGGAACGCCTTAATGACGAGCCCTTTAAGGTAATGGCGTTCATAGGCGGTCCGTTTACCGCCGCTGCCAATACCTGTAGTATTGAGAAGATGGCTAGATGGTTGATCAAAAAGCCCGAGGTCGCTCATCACCTAATGCAACTGGCAACGGAACACCTGATTGAACTAACCGAATATTGGCACAGCCTGTACGGCACAGAAGATGTGTTGATATTCACTGCGGAGGCAACCGCGGCTAATAATATCATATCACCGAAACAGTTTGAACAATTTGTCCTGCCCTACCTTAAAGAACTCCATCAGAAAATTCTGGCCATGGGCTACCGGCACATTTTGTGTCATATTTGCGGCGAACATAACGGGAACATGCCTTACTGGGCGCAGATTCCCATGGGTGACCCGGGCATTGTGAGCATCCCCCATGAGGTCAGCTTATCAAAGGCGTCCGGATACTTCCCGAATGATATTATTATGGGTAATCTGGAGCCACCTATTGTCCTGGCACAAACCGAGGAAGACGTCTACCAAGCCACCAAGGTTGTTCTTGAGGAAGGCATGAAGATTGCCGGAGGCTATCTATTCTCTACCGGCTGCGGAATACCCCCGATGTCGCCTGCCGCCAATGTAAGAGCCATGAACAAGGCTATTAATGACTTCGGCTGGTATAAATGAGATAAATGGAACACTACATCCAAGACCTGTTTTATACCCTGTATGGTAGCCTCAGGACACTATGCTTTATAGACCCGGCAAAGCACTCCCCTCATATTGGTAGAACCAATCTCTCTGTTAAAGGGCGGCTCGCTATCGGCCAGGATATTAACGTTTGATTCCGCCCAGTCATACAGGTTCGATTCCCCTTTTTCCGGAAACCACCAGCCATAGTCAACGACCACAATCCTCGGGTCAATGCCGGTAGTTAAACTGGCTTTTTGCTTTATCCTGCCCCGTCTGTTCTCAACATATACCCAATCACCCTCTTTAATGCCCAGTTTGCCAGCTGTTTCCGGGTGGATTTGAGTGACGGGATCCGGGTATCTGCCACGCAAACTGGATATTTGCCTCCCACCAGAATGACGGAAGAAGCGAGACTTCCAATTAGTAAACACTAGGGGATATTGTTCAGCCAGCTCAGGGTTACCGAAAGGTGTCTCGGGAGGTTCGTAGTACACTGGCAACGGGTCAAAACCCCACTCTTTGAGCCGGTTGGAATATAGCTCAACCTTGCCTGAGGGCGTTTCAAAACCTTTCTGTTCGTATCTCCGGTACTGCTTGACACTGTGAAGCGTGCCCACTTTCCTGAATTCATCAAAGGTTAACCCGGACGGTTCCAAAATAGCGTCCAGACATCGCTCCTCATCATCCCAGAAATACTGCTGGAGCCCCAGCTTCCCTGCCAGGCCACTCATTACATCATAGTCCGAGCGACACTCACCCACCTGAGCAACCTTTTGCTGAATCCTGACCATACTGCCAGACACTTCATCAATGCTATCACACTCAAGATAGCTGGCAATTGGCAACACTATATCCGCCAGGCCAGCTGTCGGTGTCATAAAATGGTCAGCCACTGCCAGGAAATCCACCTTCTTAAGTGCTTTATATGTCTCCTGAGCATCACCACAGACACAGAGAGCGTTAAACCCCTGAATATAGAGTACACGAATAGGGTACGGCTCCCCTTCTAAAACAGACTTCACCACGCTTTGGAGAAGAGCATCGCGATAAAGCGGTAGCAACTTTAGATCTCCATTTACCGTCTTCCCCCATTCAACGGCTGACATTTTATCCCGTAAATGCAATTCGGGCGAATTACATGAAAGAATTTGTGGTGCTGACCACTGTGCTTCACCACCGGGCACGCCAAGGTTACCTGTAATTGCTTGCAGGATAGTAACGGCGCGGTTACCTTGAAAGCTATTAACGCCCTGGTCAAGAGCGTTTCCCCATTGAATACAGGCTGGCTTATTCGTAGCAAAAAGTCTGGCGGCTTCTCTAATCTCCTGAGCTTCTACCCAGGTTATATCTTCAACTTTATCAGGGCTGTAATCCTGAACGTGTTTTTTAAGCTCGTCAAAGCCAACCGTCCACCTCTGGACGAAGGTCTTATCATATAGAACCTCATTAATTATTACATTTATCATACCCAGGGCTAACGCTAAATCAGACCCTGGTCTCACGCGCAACCACATAGTAGCCCTTCCGGTAAGCTCTATACTTCTGGGGTCTACCACGATAAGCTTGGCACCCTTATCTACAGCTTCAAGGACGGCTCTATGGGCAAGATGAGCTGTTTCAGCGCTGTTGGCACCCCAGACCATAATGCAAGACGGTGGATATTCCAAGTCACAGGCAGGCATAAACCCATAGGTAATTACCGAGGCAAGAACTCTCGGAAAATGGCAAAGATTGCTTGGTCCCCCTACATTCGGTGTACCCAAAGCATTGCCAAACCTGTGTGCCCAGGTGTCCTGAAGCCCCTTATGCGAGCCACGCATCAGGGCTACCGACTCGGCACCGTATTTCTGCTTTACCCTAGTTATTTCGCCAGCTATTGTATCCAGTGCCTCATCCCATGAAATCCGCTGCCACTTGCCCTGACCTCGCTCCCCAACCCTCTTTAAAGGGTGTTTTAATCGGTCGGGGTGATCAAGATATTCCAATGATGCCAAACCCTTCGGACATAGCAAACCTTGGCTTATGGGACAATCAGGGTCGCCTTCCAGTTTGACAGGCTTATCCTCCTCCAGGTGTATCAGGACTCCACAGCCAGCCAAGCATAATCCGCAGGTACTTCTTACAACTCTACTTACTGCCATCTATCTGCCTCATTTAGATTTGTCAATTAACCAAGCGTCTAAGTGTACCCACCAAGTTGGTTCAGTGGCTCTATTCCAAGTTGCTGCAATAATGAGTTCATATCCCAATAATCTGTTTCACGGATAATTTTGCTACCTTGAATCTCTAAAATTGAGACACCTAGTATCGAAAATCTTTTACCGGTAGCCTTGAATCTTGAAGTATCACCTGTGTGCGTATCGATCACCATCCACTCAGTAGCGATTAGATTATCGCTACTTAAACATCTTTTCGCGCCGACGTAAAAATCTGGGAAATTCGTCTCAGCAGACTTCGAGAAAGAGAAGGGAGATGGTAGCCCGCAGAGTATGCGAGGCAGCCGAAGCTACTCAATATATCAAATTATTCCTGCCTGGGTGATCGCAGTCGGCTTCTCCATTTCAAGAGGCTGATTTTCCATTTCCCATTATCTCTTTTATATTCCATTTCGTAATATCCATGTATCCAGTCCGGTGCATCAGTTTCACCACTCTCAGGTGGAACGCGTAGAATCTTATGAGGCTGAGAAAACATGGTATATAGCAGCCAGCTAGCTTTGGCTTTATCTCCATCAACAGTAATAATAGGATGTACTATATAGCACCCTTCTTTCCCGATGTGGCTAATGGCGATTTTTTCTTTGAACAATTTCGTAAATGCTTCTTTGCCCCTGGCAAGTCCGGCCATTAAATCTACCACACCATCTTCAACAAAGCAGCCTAATAGTTCGTCCCATTGGGTAGTAATCAAGGCATTGATGTACCGGGCTTGCAGTTGCTTTATCTCCTCAATATCTTCCATTGTCTTGAGTCTTTTTTCTAATTCTTCAAAATCCATAATCACCCCCTAAAAATTACATAGATCCACA
>CAZPQB010000159.1:0-2405 GCA_964588605.1 uncultured Dehalococcoidaceae bacterium
TCATTAACGATCATATAGTGCTCGAGCGCGGTTGTTGGTGTGTCGGTTTCGTCAATAGACACTTCGAAATCGAAATCTCCTGCGATCCGTCTGCTTTCAATTAGCTTGTACGCATCATAGACAAATCTAATTGTTCTTAGGAATTTTACTGCAATCCTGACTATTTCGTCTCTCGTATATGCTATTCTGACCTTATTGTTGCCACCACCTATCTCCCTGTCTATTGACAAGTATCTCTGTATGAACTCATCACGGTTCCTTTTAGAGCCGAGCAGGGCTGAGCAGGCATTATTCAGGCTATCTTTGCTCATTGCGTGGACGTTTTGATTGATGTGACAAAACGGATCAATTGTGAACATGGTATATCCCACATCTAGAGCTTCCTCGACAGATTGCAGATTTGGAAGATGGTCTGCATCTGCTCCAAAGTTGCGCTTATATCCTTCCTGAAAAACGCTCCAGGTTACGTCATCTAGTACTTCAGCGAAATTTCTCCCTGTTCTCCTATTTTCCCGATCAGCCTGCTGAGCTAATACAATCGAAATATCATAATCTTCTGAGGCACGAATATGGGCTGGAGTGGCACTTGCTATGCCCCCCATCCTATCACCTGTGCCAAAAGAAGATTTTAGGCCAATGGGTTTCGGCGCCGAAAAATCAAATACATTCCTTAAGCGATCAGCATTCTCATGGCATAACGGGCATATCTCTATTTCGTAGTTAGGCAGAATGGTAGTTTCACCAACCGAAAAAACGTGCTGCCCAGCATTTCTGGGTGAAATTCTGAGCAACTTTTTTGTGTCTTGGAGGTAGACTAGCAGAAAGATATATTTTCCAATAACCTGGAGGGAAGTATAGTACGGGAAAAAATCCAACCTCGATTTTCGTCCTGCTTTTTGAATCGACTCTCTCTTTGCGATGGTCAGACCCTCGGAACTGAAAATCTCGTTTGCGTCTAGAATCTCAATAAACGTCTCAAGTGTGTCGAGCATTATCTTCCCTACACAACTACGGCTTCAATACCCACGAACCTGCAAAGTTCGTCGAGAGGTTTTTTGAAATCGCCATAAATCAAAGATGCGTGATGAGAGAAACCATGTTCGATGATAGTTCGATAGAGTCTCTCCAGGTTTTTCACTTTGACCCAACACCATGATCCTCTCAAGCTATCCTCACTTGGTATTACCTCGCCAGTGGTAACTAAGAGACTGAATTTGCCATTGTATTGGGCAAGCGAATTGAGCGTGACAATGCCAGGTTTCAACTGAAACTCAGCGGTTCCCTCGCATTTCTCACATCCAAGAATCGGACTGAGCAAACTATGGTCCTTTATCGTGACCTCCGATGTCATCGCCCTCAAACTCATCGGGGCATTACCGCAATGCCATGCCAAGAACAGGTTATCCTCCGTTTGATGCTGAATGGTCCAATCGAATAGGAAGGGTGGCGTTGTCTGCAATGAAGCCAAATACTGCAGTAGCATAGTCAGTACGCCGTTGATATCAGCTTCACACGAAGTCATGATGCCTTGTTCTGTTAACCGTCCGAGAACTGTACAAGCCGATACTCCGTATATCTCCTCCATCTCAGTGCCGCATCTAAGGGCCAGGACTGACAGATTTCTTTCCGACACGTATCTCTTGAGGATGATTTCTAGACGAGCAAGCTTGTTCAACGTTTTCGCACTCACATGCTTGCAGTTGGAAGTGCTCTTGATTTCATCCGTGATTGACTCAATACCGTCGGTGGGATTCAAATTATCAGCGCGATGGAACAGGTCTGCCAAAGAGATCGGCACCACCTTCTGACCGAATTGCAGTATCATGGGGGATTCATTAATCGAACAAGTCTCAAATCTTTCTGGTCTCGGGCCAACTTGGCCGATTCGTGCATAACGGAATCCTTTTATGCTGTTACATGTTCTTATAAAGCTGCTAATGCCGACACTAAAGGTCTCCTCCTCCGGAAAACAGATACCTAGAAAGCTAAAGGGAAGGCCCCTTCTGTTTAACCCTGATGCGATAGAAATTGTTCCGCAAAAAGAATCTGATCTTCTCTTTCCGTCATCGGTGAATTCAGCTTCTCTAGTTCCAAACAAGAGCACAGGCAGGCCGTTCATTCTTTCCGCTATGGTAAGCGCCGGTAATTCATCTCCGAAAGTCATCGTGCCAATGACGATTCCGTCAATTTCTCTGTCGTGAAATAACCGGATAACCTTCTCTGCATCCGCATCGTTACGCACCAAACCATTCCTTGTCACGCTATCGTCCGGGACAACAACTTCTACTTTCTCCCTCTCAGGCAACGACTCAAGACTGCTGAGAACTCGTCTTCTCATATTCACAGCCCACTCTTCACTAAACCGTAGACGATGACACGGAACAAATCCAATCTTTACTTTCATC
>CAZPQB010000159.1:2415-5523 GCA_964588605.1 uncultured Dehalococcoidaceae bacterium
CCTTGTAGACTAGGTCGCATCTCTATTCGGCGTAGATCTTTCAGAACTCTTGTTGGCATAGCAACGAGTCACGCTGTAATTTCTTTAAGACGTCGGTTATCCCGAGAGCCAGAAAGTGTTGCCGAAACCCTACCTCGAATCCATTGTCCACACTAGGATTCGCTTACCGAAACGGAAACAAACTTTAACGCATTTTGGGATGGATCATATTAAATACGATTTTTCCCGATGTCAAGCAGACCGATTCGCTCACCTAAATCCGAGACAGAGTAACTCGATGCGCCACGCAAGATTCCCCCTCTGTCTGCGTAAAAGCAATCATGGCATCGGCATGGAGGAGCAAGGAATGGCTCTACGGCAATCTATGAGCCTGTGCTGAGCAGCTGTGAACGCCTATTGACAATCAGATAGTGGAATCAGGGAAAAGGGAGCAAATCAGAGCTAAGAGGAGGTGGTCATCCTTGGCTCTACCCCATTTGTTTGCCAGTAGCGTCTTGCTCCGGGTCAGTTTCTAAGTGGTGACAGCAGGGGGCATTGTTCCTGGCAAAAACGGGTCGGTGTTTAAATGATTCTAGCACCTAAAGAGTTCCTGGAGTAGCGTTAGTAGAACCACCTGCATGATGTGGTGTGAGGCAAAAAGTGAAAGCCGCATTCCATGATGCTTGTCACTAATAAATGCTCCTCAAGTAATCAATTGAACGGCGCGCCGCCTTCAGACTGTTGGGCTCTTCCAAGACTTCCACGCCGGCCCATCCGGAATAGCCTGTCTTTTTCAGGGTAGCCATAATAGCGGGAAAGTCTATATGTCCAGAACCTGGCGCCAAGCGGTTGCTGTCGGCAAAATGGATGTAGCCGAGCAAATCGTGGTATTTCTCTAAAACACCGCACATGTCTACGTCGTGGATATTCATGTGGAAGGTGTCTGCGTGGATCTTGAGATTCGGAATGTTCAGTTTTCGGAGATATTGGCCCACTTCCTCAACACTATGGAGCAGATTTGTCTCATACATGTTCATCTGTTCCAGCAGCAGGTTGAGACCGAAAGGCTCCGCATATTTACCCAGTTGGAATAGACTTTCACTCAGCCGTTCAAACGCCTTCTCTCGTGTATCTTGCTCGTGAATATATCCTTTGACTCTGCTGATATTCACATCGGCCCCAAACTCAGCCGCGACATCGATGATTCCTTTCATGATGTCGAGTGCCTTTTCCCGTACTTCGGGCTCCGGATGGGTGAACCAAGCTTGTTCCATGGTGAACACTTGCCCGGTTGAAATTACGGGGAGCTCCATCCCGTGGGTAGCAAGAAGTATTTTCAAACTTGAGGCATCCACGTTGTCCTTTCGCCAGATCGCAAGTTCTATCCCGTCGTAACCCAATTCGGCCACAACAGGGATGCTTTCTTCCAATCCACGAAACAAAACAAGAGCCTTAGGGAAGGCGTCCTTTACCGAAACTGATACTGCCGTTTTCATGTTTTCTTTTTCTTACTTCATAGTCTGATTATCTACAACGCGGTATACCCGCCGTCCATCATTAGATTATGCCCCGTGATGTAACTCGCATCCTCGGAGGCTAGAAACAGGCTTGTTCGGGCGAACTCCTCCGGTTTACCGTATCGTCCCAGAGGTGTCATTTCGAGCTGCAGTTGGTACAAGCCACGTATGCTCTTGGTTCTTTCCAACATTCCCGTGTCCATATAGCCGGGGCTAATCGAATTGACACGAATACCATATGGAGCCCATTCGGTAGCAAGAACTCTGGTCAAGCTGATGACGCCGGCTTTTGAGGCACAATAAGCTCCATGGCCCAGCAGACCCTTGTTTGCCACCACGCCCGACAGCGAGGCGACATTGATGATCGACCCCCTTCTTTGCTTGATCATTTGAGTCCCGACCTTCTGGTCCACAAGAAATCTACCTTTCAGATTGATCTCGACGATTTTGTCCCAGTCTTCCTCCTGCAGCTTCTCCATAGGTAGCCACTGAGTACCGGCCCACTGATGTTTCCAGCGAGCTATGCCCGCACAGTGTAAAAGCACATCGATACGCCCGAACTCCTCGATACATGCATTCACCGTTCTTTGCACTTCAGCAGAGGAAGTTACATCAACCGAAAAAGCCAATGCCCTTCTACCGCCATTTCGGATTTCCGAAGCGACCACCTTTCCTCCATCGATATCGACGTCGGCAACAGCAATGTCCGATCCTTCCTCCGCGAACCTGAAAGCCGCCGCCTTGCCAAGTCCCGACGCGGCTCCAGTAATTAATGATATTTTCCCATTCAGTTTTGCCAATCTTGGTCTCGCTTCGGATCAGGCATCAAAGACTCGCTTCGATAGATTCACTAGAATATTCTATATTTTGGGCAGTTTCATGTAAACACCATGATTAATGAGCATCCGCGGACTGTTGCCGCTCTTGATAATATCTTTTTATTGTTATTGAGAATATTTGCACACATACTTCATGTCCAATATAATGAAGGTGCAAATGTTATCCAAGGCAAGTTCGAAACGCCGAGGCGAGAATAATTGAGCAGCAAAGCTATTCTAAAACAACAGGAGGTATCAAATGAAATCTGGTTTGATCGAGTACGGCGATTCTATGATGAACGTGGAGCTACCAGATAGTGCAACCATTCTTGCCCCTGATGACTTAAGGCAGGATCCACCCGGTGTAGACCCCCACGATGAAACCAGAAAGTCCTTAGGAAAACCTTTCGGATTGCCGCCGCTACGGGAACTGGCGAAACCCGGGAAAAGGGCGATTATCCTCTGCCCCGATCGAGTAAAAGGAGGCGCCCACAAGGAGGCCCATCGGCGAGTTTGTATTCCCCTAATCATTGAGGAATTGACCAGTGGCGGGATCGAGAAAGAGAACATCAAGCTGATGATCTGTAGTGGGCTGCACCGCAACAATACCAAGACCGAGCTCGATTGGTATCTCGGAAAAGAGATCGTCGATTACTTCTGGCCGGAGAGGTTAATTTGGCATGATGCGGAAGCGCGTGAGAATCTGGTGAGCTATGGATTTGATGAGTTGGGAGATGTCGTCGAGATCGGCAGAGAGGTAGTGGACTCCGATATTGCGATTTATATCGGTCATG
>CAZPQB010000160.1:0-5502 GCA_964588605.1 uncultured Dehalococcoidaceae bacterium
ATATCACCCAGGCTGACATCCTTCTCGGTACTTATAGAATCTTTAGTCAGGGTTTTGCCGTTATATTCTATCTTGAGAGAGAAGGTGCCTACCTTTAAACCATCAAACCAGAAATCGCCGAACTCGTCTGTGATAACAGTAATCGACCCGTCCTTACCGGTCAGGGTGCAGGTGGCACCGATGATTACCTCCTTGGCATCCGGGTCATACAGCGTTCCAGCTATAAATCTCCTGGGCAAGCCGATGTAGTATACCCTGGGTTTGACATGAAACTCGGGATGTAACACTTCAGCCTCAGCTATCAGGTCACCGAGTTCGGATTCATCACCGAACTTTATGGCTCCATGCGCGCAGACATCGACACATCTGGGCTCTTTCCATCCCCTGTCAAGCAGATGGGCGCAGCCGGTACATTTCTGGGCTATATTAAGGTCCTCATTAAAGTAAATAACACCATACGGGCAGGCATCAATACAATTTTTGCATCCATTGCATTTCTTCGGGTCGATGATAACCAGTCCATCACCCCTCTGGTATATGGTATCCTCCACGGGACATGCTGCAATGCAGGGGGCGTCAGCGCAGTGCTGGCAGAGCATGAAAACATAAGACATCTTGACATGCGGCACCGTGCCTCTGACGTATTCATGAAGCTTACCCCAGAAATGTCCCGTATCGGGTTGGGGCCTGGCATAGGGCGACCAGTCATTACCACAGTGCTCATCCTTGCATACCAGCTGGCAGCTATAGCAGCCGCTGCATCTGGTAACATCAATGACAAAGGCTTTCATCTCTATCGAAGGTCTCCTTCGACCCAGGAACTGGATTTTAATCCGCTGGCCGGGTCATAATCCCGGGCGAACGCTTCGGGGTATTTCTCCCTCCATTCCTGCATCTCCTCCGGCGCCAGCTTTTGAACCTCAACCAGAAAACCGCTGGTTGCCTGACCCCAGCAATTCTTCGACATCGGCCCCCTGGGAGATATGAGGTTATTCGAACCGCCCCTATCAATTCCGTCAGTTATCAGGTCAACTCTGGCCCCATGGTCCTGCAGTACGGCACCGGGCTTTATCCTCTCGGTTACATAGGCTCCCCCGAGGACGATTCCCCGGTCATTATAGATTTTTACAATATCACCGTGCTGTATTTTCCTCTCCGCGGCGTCAGCCGGATTAATCCACAGTGGTTCATACAGATAGCCGTCGAATCCCTTCACCTTACACGTCGGTATTTCCCTGAGCCACGGGATATCATCACACTGGACATGCTGCCGCCACCTCGGATGATTGGAAACCAATACCAGAGGATATTGCCTGGCCCTTTCGCCTTCAAGTCTTTCATCATGAGTCCATTCAAGGCCAGAGCCACCGACCACCCATCCCGGCATCGGGCCTCTTTCCTTATCATCAGGAAAATGTTCGGCCAGTCTCTCCGAATAGAACTCCAGCTTGCCGGAAGGCGTGGATAGCGGGTTAGCCACCGGGTCGTGGTAGAATTCACGCTGGCCGGAGGGGTCTTCCTTCCAATCCGGGGCAACCGGGGGTATATAGAATCCTCTTTCCTTGAATTTTTCCCAGCTTATGAGGTCCTTTACCCCTGAAGTTTCATAGCCGTATTTAATCCATTCATCAACAGTTTTACCTTCAGTTACCTCTTCGTATATACCCAGTTTTTTAGCCACTTCACACGCTATCTCGTAGTCGCTCCTGGATTCACCTACCGGTTCAATGGCCCGTGCCTGGTATGACAGTATCAACCGCTGCCCGGCAGCATTATTGCGAGGGCACCCTATATCCGCTTCCTCGAATTTAGTACTGACCGGCAAGACTAAATCGGCAAAGAGACAGTCGTTCTCAAGCCACTGGTGGTTGGCAATAAAGCATTCTATATCCCGACTCCTAATGGCTTCAATGAAATTAAAACCGTTATTCCAGCAGGCGGTGTTGCAGGGCTTTTCACTCCATATCATATGTATGGCTGTGCCACCGTTTTCTCGGGCGATGGGATATGAGTATTTTACGAACTGGTCTTCAACCGGCATGACGTGTGAAGTGCTGCCCCAGGAAGAGCAGGAGCCATCAAGGATGGCGTGCTGTACCTGGGTTCTGGGAATCTGCTGCGGCATGGGGACAAAATGGACAGCCCGGTGCGCCGCCGATATATTTATCATCACCGACGGCCTCGGAAGCTGCAAACCAATCTTACCAACCCCCGGTTTTCCTATTCCCTGCATTCCCAGCTGTATAGCCGCCAATCTGGCTGTTTCATGTCCGTACGGCCCCCTCATGAAATTACCGCCTTCCATCCCTATGGATGTAACCCTGGAGGCCCAGGCTCTGGCCAGGGCTTTAATGGTCCATTCGGGAATGCCACATCTGGGAGAAGCCCACTGGGGCGTCTTGGGAACGCCGTCTTCTTTACCCAGAACGTAATCCTTGAATTTATCAAGGCCAACAACGTGCGTGGCCACATAGTCCTTATCATACGTGCCTTCGTTAATCCAGGTATAAATCACGGCCAGTTGCAGGGCAGCGTCTGTACTGGGCAGAATCGGTATCCATTTATCAGCGTGAACCGCCGCTGAGTAATTCAGGTCAGGAGTGACAAATATTTGCTTTATTCCCAGCTCAGTGAACCACCACATCGTCTGACTGCAAAATCGACCGTGAGCACCGCCAGTCGTTGTTTCCCAATCGCCACTCCAGACAATCATCTCGGTATTTTCAGCAATGTCAGAAAAAGTCGGCGAAGGCCTGGGGAGACCCATGGCCATGTCTCCCCATACGTGCTTGGCACCCCAGTACCACCCCTCCCAGCTATCCGGGTTCCTGACTTCGCGGGTATAACCTCCAAACTTGCTTAAAAGCCTCTTATGACTGCCACTGGGCGCATGCACAGTTTTTGATTCATGATGCCCCTCCTCGCCGATGCAGAGTACGGCATAAGGGCCGTATTTTTCCTTTACTCTCCTTATCTCATTAGCAATTATGGTTGTGGCCTCGTCCCATGATATCCTCTTGAATTTACTCCTGCCTCTGTTCTGCGGGTTCCTTTCACCATCGGGGTCCCAATCAATCCTCTTAAGCGGATACTTTACCCTGTTAGGAGAATAGATACGCTTTTTGTAGCCGTGAGTTAAATAAGGAGGCATCGTCTTCATGGGTGTTTCATAGGTCTTACCCTTTACCTCGAATTTCCACATACTGGGGGCAAGTTCCTCTCTGGAATAACCGGTCTCATCAAGGTGCAAAGGCCTGATCCTGACTATTTTCCCGTTCTTGACATCAACGGCCGATGGCTCAATAGGATTATTAATACCGACATCCTTTATGAAGGTTTCTTCCGGTTCGAAGGCCGGTTCAATCACTCCCATGCCCTGCGGATGTTTTTTAGCGACATGAGTTTTTAGAGAGTTAAGTGTATTGAACGGCAACCCGTCATAAGGACAGATAAACTTTTTTGATGATGTTTTTCGCAGGTCCTGCCCATGCCTGGGTACAAAATGAGCCTGCAGTTCCGCAAAGGTAGGAAACTCTTCGTTTTCTACCGGGCACTTAAATTTCGGGGTCTCAAATGTTGCAGGATGTGGAGCCTCAGCAGACCCGGCAACCTTGTCCTTTCGCACCGGTAGCCCTCCCTGGTACCAGATGGATATCGTTGCAGGATGGAAAATATCTTAAGGTAACTATCGAGCAGGCTAGTAAAAACATGCTATTTCATAATAGCATTGTTAGAATGTAAGAGCCAAACCTCAAAACTTACTATATTATTATCTATTGAAAAAATCCCGGCATTACAGGTCTGCGGGCATAGAATGGAAAGTTGAACTTTGCCTTTCATATTTATTATAGTTAATGAGAAATAATAAATCATCATTTCCTGTTGCTATTATTAAGCTAATAACAACCGGAAATAAGTCACATGATTGAAAGTGCCATTGACAGAAATGCAACGCACTTTTATAATATTTACGCCGTCTCCTGCCTCTGTCCAAGCGGAGGAACGGCACAACATTATCCAAATCCAAAAAATGTGGCTATGGGAAATAACATAGCTACACTCACTAAGATATACTGCTGATGCCACAAGGAGGTAAAATGGCGCAAAAAGGGAAGCCAACAACAGGATATAAAACCTGTATTAAGGGCACCGGTTTGAGCAGCTTCGGCGACAACTCAAATATGGCGGCCGTCGATGTTAAGGATGGTAAATTAATCAGGATTAGACCATTCCATTATGATTGGAAATACAAACCCGAGGAATGGCAACCCTGGAAGATGGAAGCACACGGCAAGACCTTTGCCCCGCCGTTGAAGTCCATGATACCTCCCCACGGTATGGCCTACAAAAAGCGGATATTTTCCCCCAACCGTATTTTGTATCCCTTGAAGAGAGTGGACTGGGACCCCAACGGTGAGAGAAACCCGCAGAATCGCGGTACTAGCAAATATGTCAGAATATCCTGGGATGAGGCTACGGATATCATCGCCAGCGAGCTCAAGAGGGTGATAAAGAAATACGGACCGGAAACGGTACTCCTGCAGGCGGACGGACACGGCGAGACCAAGGTGATACACTCTACCCATGGCTGTAATACCAAGCTTCTTGAACTTTTGGGTGGTTATACGCAGCAGATCAGAAATCCGGATAGCTGGGAGGGGTGGTACTGGGGGGCCAAACATGCCTGGGGATGTGAACCTGTCGGTATGTACACGTCTTATCTCACCAATATTTATCCGGATATAGCCGAGCATACCCAGATGATTATACACCAGGGATGTGACCAGGAAACCACTCCCTGGGGTTTCTGGACGGGACAGATGCCCAGTCGCTATTCTTACTGGTTTACCGAGCTGGGAATAAAGCAATTATACATCTGCCCGGACTTAAACTACGGAGCGGCCGTTCACGGCGATAAATGGATACCCGTACTGCCCAATACCGATGCCGCACTGCAACTGGCCATCGCCTACCAGTGGATTACCAACGGTACCTACGATAAGGAGTATATCGCCACCCACGCTTATGGCTTTGACAAGTTCGAGGAATACGTCTTGGGTAAAGAAGACGGAATCCCCAAGACCCCCAAGTGGGCCTCGGAGCTGTGCGGTATGCCGTCCCGGATAATAAAAGCCCTGGCCAAGGAATGGGCATCCAAGACAACGACAGTGGCGCATGGATTCGGCGGGCCTTACATCCGTGGTTCGTATTCCACCGAACCAGCCCGGCTGGAAGTACTCCTGCTGGCAATGCAGGGCCTGGGTAAGCCGGGGACCCACCAGCTTACCTGGGTCGGCGGGTCGTTTTTCGGCGCCAGGGGTGTAGGACACGAGACACCTCCGCTGGCAGGCAAGGCTCTGGTGAGACCATCGGTGAACGCCGCGTATCATGGCTATCACCCCGGTCCGAACATGCAGAAACAGATTATACCCAAGCCCATGATTCACGACGCTATCCTGGACGGGCACTTCGATATTTACGGCAGCTCGGAGCAAATGTCGG